>JAPLKL010000032.1 GCA_026388095.1 Elusimicrobiota bacterium
ATCCTGGGCCCGACAGGGTTCTCTGTGCGATGCTGTCCGGGGCAGGTCTGGTCGAGGAATCTTAAGATTCCGGAACAACTGTGTCCGGACACAGTGCACCCCGCCGCAACTCGCAGGACCCATCGGGGTTGGCAACGGCCACAGCCGGTATCGCCGGCGCGGGCCAACGCCGGGATGCTGTCTCGGAACAGGCTCTAAAACCGCGCAAGCCGATTCAACGAGGCCTGCTGCCGATTTTCCGTCGGACAATCCCGACCGGAGGCTGTTTCATCAGGGCTTGTTGCGTCGCGCGACGGATTTTCCCCGGACAGGAGTGGTCCGGACACAGTCCTTTCCGCTGGAGGGTTTATCAGCACCCTGCTAGCGCTCGCCCTTGCGGTACGGCAGGCCCAGGGCCACAGGCGCCGAATGCTCACCGTGGGCCGTACGCCGGCCCGCGAGCAAGGCCAGGATGGTGGCCAGATAGGGCAGCATCTTGAGGAAGTTCGGCGGCACCCAGGCCTGGAAGAGGTACTGCGCCGCGTCGATGCCCCCGAAGAGCAAGGCCCCGAGCACGGCGCGGCGCGGATCCCAGCCCGCGAAGATGGTCAAGGCGATGACGATCCAGCCTCGCCCCGCGGTCATGCCCTCGATCCAGGACGGGATGTAGACCAAGGAGAGGTAGCCCCCCGCCAGCCCGGCCAAAGTCCCGCCCGCGGCCACGCAGAGGAACCGCACCCGGGCCACGTCCACTCCGGCCGCGTCCGCGGCCAGCGGGTTCTCCCCCACCGAGCGCACCGTGATGCCCCAGCGCGTGCGCCAGAGCAGAAAGGAGATCGCCGCGGTCAAAAGCAGGGCCAGGTAGAACACCGGGTCCTGGCGGAAGAAAGCCGGGCCCAGAAGCGGGATGTCGCCCAAGAGCGGCAGCTGGCACGCCCCGAACCTGGCCGCCAGCGGAGTACCCACATAGCTCCGCCCCCACACGCCGCTGAGGCCCAGCCCCAGCATGGTCAGCGCGATTCCGGAGACGATCTGGTTGGCCTTGAGCGCGACCGTGACCACGGCATGGACCACGGACAGGGCGGCTCCCGCCGCCGCGGCCGCGGCCAGGCCCAGCCAAGGCGAGCCCGTGGCCGCCGCGGTCCCGAACCCCGCCACCGCGCCGACCGCCATCATCCCCTCGACCCCCAGGTTGAGCACGCCCGCGCGCTCGGCGCAGATCTCGCCCAAGGTCCCCAGCAGCAGAGGCGTGCCGGCCGCGCAGCTGCGCGAGAGCGTGTCCGCCCAGAGCCCCGCGTTCACGCGCCCGCCTCGGCGCGCCAGCGCGGCCGGTAGCGCAGGAAGAACTCTCCCGCGATGAGGCACATGAGGATGATGCCGTTGAACAGGTTGATGGCCGAGCCCGGCAGGTGCATGGAGGTCTGGATGGCGTCGCCGCCTACGAGGATGCCGCCGAAGAAGAGCGCCGCCGGCAAGACGAGCAAGGGGTCGAGCCGCGCCACCCAGGCCACGATGATGGCGGAGTAGCCGTAGCCCGAGGAGATGCTCCAGGGGTAGGTCAGGTGGTGGTGGATGCCGGCCACCTCGCCGGTCCCGGCCAGCCCGGCCAGGCCGCCGCTCAGGGCCATGACCAGGACCGCGGTGCGGCGCGGGTCCATGCCCGCGTAGCGCGCCGCGACCGGGTTGCCCCCCATGACGCGGATCTCGAAGCCCATCTTGGTCCGGGTCAACAGCCAATGGGCCGCGGGGGCCAGAAGCGCGGCCAGGACCATCGTCGGCCAATGGATGCGCGTTGCGCCCAGCACGGGCAAAGTCGCGGCCGCGCTGAAGTTGTTGGTGTATGGGAAGCCGAACTGCTGGCGCCCTTTCCAAGGGCCGTAGACCAGGTACTGCACCAGCTCCGCGCAGATGTAGTTGAGCATGAGCGAGCTGATGACCTCGTTGACCCGGAAGCGAGCCTTCAGCCAGCCCGGGACCGCCCCGCAAGCGGCCCCACCGGCGAAGCCGGCGAGGAAGAGCAGGGGGATCATGAGCCAGGCCGGCAGCGCGTCCGGGGCCGCCAGGGCCAGGCCGGTCGCGGCCACGGCCCCGCAGAGCAGCTGCCCCTCGGCGCCGATGTTCCACATGCGCCCCTGGAAAGCCAGGCACAAGCCCGTGCCGGCCAGGGCCAAAGGGATGGCCTTGGTCACGGTCTCGCCCCAGCCGTAGAGGCTGCCGAAGGAGCCGGCAAAGATGCGGGTCAGGGCCGAAACGGGGTTGACACCCATGAAGGCGAAGGACACGGACGCCAGGAGCACGCCCGCGGCCAGAGCCGCCAGGGTCACCGCCGCGGCGCGCCGCGGGGTGGCCAGGTGCTCGCAGGGCACGAAGCCCAGCCTAGGCACGCGCGACTCCGCCCATCATCAGCATGAGCTCGCGGCGCTCCAGGCCCCGGTTGTCCAGAACCGCCATGAACCTCCCCTCGAACATGACCGCCACGCGGTCCGCGAGGAGCAGGATCTCGTCGAGGTCCTCGCCGATGAGCAGCACGGCGCTGCCTTGGGCTTTCTTCTCCAGCAGCTTGCGCCGCACGAGCTCGCAGGCGCCCAGGTCGAGGCCGTAGGTCGGGTGGACCGCCACGATGAGGGCCGGTTCGCCCTCGCTCTCCCGGGCCAGGATGAGCTTCTGGATGTTGCCTCCGGACATGCTCTCGGCCGCGGCGTCCGGCGACGGAGGCCGGATGTCGTACTCCCGTATGCGGGAGGCCGCGCGGGCGCGCGCCGCTCCCGGGTCGAAGCTCCCGCCGCGCCCGAACTCCGGCCGCCGGTAGCCGGTCAAGGCCAGGTTCTCCGCGACCGTGAGGCCGGCCACGATGCCCACGCACAGGCGCTCCTCCGGGATATGGCGCACGCCCCGGGCCCGGAGTTCGGCCGGGCTGAGGTCCCGGGCCGGCCGTCCTCCGAGGCTGATGCTCCCGGCCGAGGCGGGCCGCAGTCCGGTGAGCGCCTCCGCGAGCTCCCGCTGCCCGTTGCCCGAGATGCCGGCCACGCCGAAGACCTCGCCCCGCCGGATGGAGAAATCCACGCCCCGCACCGCGTCGCCGCCCATGTCGCCGGGGACCCTCAGGCCCGAGACGGCCAGGACCTCCGGCCCCGGGGCCCGCGGGGCCGGGGCGGGCGGCGCTTCGGCGGGGGCCTCGCGGAGCATGAGGGCGGCCAGGTCCTCCTGGGTGGTCTGGGCCGCGACCAAGCTGGCCGCGACCTTGCCGCGGCGGAGCACGGTCACGCTGGTGCAGAGCTCCATCACCTCTTCGAGCTTGTGGGTGATGTAGACGATCATCCGGCCCTCGGCCGCCATCTTCTTGAGGACGACGAAGAGCTCGGCCGCCTCCGAGTCGGTCAGCACGGAGGTGGGTTCGTCGAGGATGAGGGCCTGCGCCCCGCGCACCAGGGCCTTGAGGATCTCGACCCTCTGGCGCTGGCCGGCCGAAAGCTGCCAGACCCGGGCCTGGAGGTCGACGCGCAGGCCGTAGCGGCCGCAGAATTCATCCACGCGACGCGCGACCTCGGCCTCCGGCCTCAGGAAAGGAACGCCTCCGAGGCCCAAAGCGATGTTCTCGGCCACCGTGTGCTTGGGCACGAGCATGAAATGCTGGTGCACCATGCCGATGCCCAGGCGCATGGCGTCGCGGGGGGTTGAGACGGCCGCCAGCCTCCCGTTGACGAACAGCCTGCCCGCGTCGGGCTGGTAGAGGCCGTAGAGGATGTTGACCAGCGTGGTCTTGCCCGCGCCGTTCTCTCCCAGCAGCGCGGCGACCTCGCCCGCACGCACCGAGAAGTCGATGCCGTCGTTGGCCCGGACCCCGCAGAACTCCTTGGTGATGCCCCGCAGCTCCAGGGACTCCAGGGCCATGGGCGAGCGCCTAGGAGCGCGGGATATCGCCCACCACGTTGGGCACGAACCAGTCGACGGCCAGCAAGGACGCGAGGCTGGCGCGCTCCCCCGCTTTCACGCGCAGCGTCCCCTTCTGGTCCTTGATGGGTCCGGTGAAGGGGTCGAAGGTCGGCGCGGGCGCGCAGAACTGCTCCAGGCGCTTCATGACCAGGTCGTAGACGCTGGGCTTGCCTTCGTAAAGGGCCTTCTTAAGCGGCTCGACGAAGGCGGGATTGACGGGGGTCCCGGGCTCGGCTCCCAGCAGAACCGCCTTCTCCCGCGCCATCCAGAACCAGTCCCTGTTGTCCCAGGTCCCGTCGTGGAGGGCCTTCAGGATGGCCTCGTACATGACCCCCCAGTCCACCAGCTGGCCGGAGACCACGCTCTTGGGCCCGAACTTCTGCATGGGGCTGTAGTGGCTGAAGGCGTAGACCGGCTTGCCCTTGGCCGTGGACTCCTCGGCCACCTGGATGACGGCCGGCGAGTCCTCGGTGAAGGCCAGGGCGTCGCAGCCCTCCGCGACCAAGGACTCGGCCGCCTGCTTGGCCTTGGCCGGGTCGTACCAGGAGTAGAGCCACTTCACGTAGACCTTGGCCTTGGGGTCGGTCTCGGCGATGCCCAAAGCGAATGCGTCGATGTGGCGCACCACCTCGGGGATGGGGTGGGCCGCCACGTAGCCGATCTTGTGGCTCTTGGTGAGCGCCCCGGCCATGAGGCCATTGAGGTAGTACATCTGGTAGAGCTCCGCGAAATAGGTGCCCACGTTGGTGCCGCGTTTGAAGCCGGCGCAATGCATGAACTTGGTCTGCGGATGCTTGGCGCCCGCGGCCACGGTGGCGTCCATGTAGCCGAAACTGGTGGTGAAGACGACGTCGCACTTCTCCTCGCCCACCAGGCGGTCGATGATGCGCGGCGCGTCCGCCTCGGAGACGGACTCCACGAAGACGCTCTCCAGCCAGGGGAACTTCTTCATCACGGCCAGGCGCGCGGCTTCGTGCGCGTTGGACCAGCCGTAGTCCCCCACCGGCCCCACGTAGATGAAGCCGGCCTTGAGCTTGCCCGGGGCCGCGGGCCCGGCTCCGGGCTTGCCGCAGCCCGCCAGGAGCAGAGCCGCGACGGCGCAGCGAGACAGCATCCGCGAGAATTTCATCCCTTGTCCACCTCCACCCGGGACATCATACCAAACCGGCGCGGCGAGCCGGGCCGAGGCCGGTCCGCCGCCATCCAGAGGGCGCGCAGGTAGGCGTCGCTGCGGCGCACCCCGCGGGCCAAGCGCAGACCGGCGGCAAGGATCGCGACGGCCTTGCGCATGTCGGTTTCCGCGCCTTCCGGAAGCTTCAGCCCGCCGCGCACATGCCGCAGCGCTTCGGGTGCGATCCGGGCCATGTCCCGGCGCATGTCCGCAGGCCGGTCCATGGCGGCGGCGAGCAAAGCCCGGTTCCAGTAGGCCCAATCGCCCCCCTCAAGCTCCACGGCTCGGTCCAGATCGGACCGCGCCGCCCTCAGCCGCCCCATGCGTCGATGCAGTTCGCCGCGCCACACCAAGGCTTCGGCGTCCCGGGAGCCGGGCACGATGGCCCGGTCGAGGTCGCGCAAGGCTTCCCGATAGCGGCCGCTGAGCATGAGGGCCGCCCCGCGCCAGCATACGGCGAGCCACGAACCGGCGTCGACCGCGCTTTTCAGCCGCGCCAAGGCCGCGGCGTAGTCTCCGGTCCAGAGCAGCGTCTCGCCCTCCCAGGCCAGGATGTGGGGTTCGGCCGCGCTTCCAGCCGCGGCTTGGCGCGCCTGCGCGAAGATCGCCGTGGCTTGCCGCGGCAGCCCCAGGCATAACATGGCTTCGGCCGAGTGGCAAAGGCTCAGCCAGAAGCCGGGCGCATGCGCCGCGGCGGCGGCCAGTTCGCGCCGAGCTTCCTTATAGCGGCACTGGTTCAGCAGGATGAGCCCGGCATAGTAGCGCATCCAGCCGTAGCGCCGCTGGGGCAGGCCGCGCAAGGCTGCGAACTCGGGCAGGCTCTGCGCCAGCAGGCCCAGGCTGTAAAGCACCGTGCCCTTGAAGAACCGCGGCCAGGGCGCGGCGGGGTGCCGGACCGTTTCGCGCGCCAGTGCCCGGAGCTCCGCGCGCAGGAAGCGATGGGCGGTGGGCCGCAGCCAGCTCTGGGGCCAAGGCAGGAAGAACTTGAGCCAGTCGCCCGCGCAGCCGGCATCGAGCAGCTCCTCGGCGGCGGCTCCGGCCGCGCGATAGTCGCGCAGGCAGAGCAGCGCGGTCAAGCGATGGAATCCCGCGACCTGCGGGAACCCGGGATGGCGGACGCAGAGGCGGAAATGGCGCAGCATCCTGCCGTAAGCCTCGTCCTTGCCCCAGACCCAGCCCGCTTGGAACTCCAGCTCGGCGCTCCAGAAGGCCGGTCGCCTGCGGCGCAGGCCGGCCAGGTGGCGCGCCGCGTCGGCGTAGCGGCCGCGGTCCTTGAGGAATTCGACCCAGGCCAGGTGCGGCCTGGCGTCCTCGCGGGCCAGGGCCGCCGCCCTGCGCAGATGCGCCGCCGCCAGTCGCAGGCGGCCGCGCTGCTCATGGAGCCGGCCCAGCTCGGACTGCGCCGCCGGTTCGCGCCGGGAGACCCGGTCCGCCCGGCGCAGGCAGGACTCGGCTTCGCGAGCCAGCCCCTCGCGTTCCTTCAGGCGAGACAGGGCCATGAGGCAGCGGACGCGCCGCAGGCGGACCTGGGCGGCGGACGGAGCCGTCCGCTCGGCCAGCCGCCACAGCGCTTCCGCCTCGCCCAGCCGGCCGGCCTTCTCAAGCTCCTCGGCCAGGCCGATCCGGGCGTTGGTCAGCGCGATCCGGACCTCGGGCTGCGGGCAGCCCAGAGCCAGAGCCCGTTCGAGATGCCGGACCGCGTCGCGGCAGCGGCCGTTCTTGAAGCAGAACTCGCCGTAGCGCAGCCGCGTCTGCGCCGAACCCGGCGCCAGCCGCAGGGCCGCGCGCAGGCAGGCCTCGGCCTGCGCGGGACGGCCGGCTCTCTCCAGCAGGTCTTGCTGCATCAGCCATATCTCGGGACGGCCGGAGTCGAGCCGGGCTGCGCGGCGGCAGTGGACCAAGGCCTCGTCCAGCCTGCCCCGGCCCGCGCAGAACTCGCAGAACAGCATCTGGATGTCGGGGTCGTCCGGGGCGAGCCGCTCGGCCAGGGCGAAGGCCGCGCGCGCCCTCTCCGCGCGGCCGAGGCGAGCGTGCTGCAGGCCCAATTGCACCAAGCGCTTGACTCTGGGGGAGGCCTGGGCCATGCCGCCCAAGTATAGCGGTTCTGCGGATTCCCTAACAACAGTGCTATAATCCAATCTACAAGTTTATGCCGATCCCGGATGACCAGCTGGCCCTTTGGTCCCGCCAGGGCGACCTGACCGCTGCGCAGTCGACCGCCGAAACCCTGCGCAATGCCCTGACCGACGAAGGCAACTCCTTGGTCTGGAATGCGAAGATGGAGATGTTCCTGCATGGCTCTTACGCCAACGGCACGAACCTCACCGCGGACGGGAACGTCGACATGGCGGTGATGCTCACCTCCCCGTTCTCTCAAGACTTCGGCCTCATGGCCGGGGTCGGCGGCAACAAGCAATTGCAGTCCTCCTTGGCGGATTTCCGGCTCTCCGTGCTGGGCTCGCTGCGGGCGAGGTTCGGGATGGTGAACGTCGAGGATAGGCCCGAATGCGTCTTCGTGGTCCCCGAGCCGGGCCGCCTCGGCTTGAACGTGGCCGTCATGCTCCAGCACCGGCTCTATTCCAGCTTCTCCGGCTCCGCCGGCGGCGACTATCTGGAAGGCGTGACTTACTGGACTCCGGACGGCCGGCAGATCGTGTGCTATCCGAAGACCCATCTCGCGCGCGGCGCGGCCAAGGACGCCGCCACCCATGGCTGGTTCAAGTCCGTGGTCAGGATGTTCAAAGGCGCGCGGCTCTGGATGATCAGCCAGGGCATGCTGAATGCGGATGCGGCGCCTCCTTATTTCGTGGAGTGCCTGCTCTACAACGTTCCCGACCAGTGCTTCGGGGGGTCCTGCAAGGATTCCTTCGTCGGGATCGTCAAATGGCTCGGCGGCGCCAATCCGCAGAGCTTCAAGGCCCAAAGCGGCGAAGGCCTCTTGCTCGGCAGCGGGCCCGCCCAATGGAGCGAAGCCAACGCCCGGGCTTTCCTGCAGAATCTGCTCCGTCTCTGGAGCGAGTGGGGAGCGATCAAGCCGAGGAAGCCTGCCCTCGCGACGCCGGCCTCGGCCGAGATGGGGCAAGAATACCAAGGCGATGCGGTCCCGCAGAGCCAGCCCATACCGATCCCGGAGGACCAACTCAAGGTCTGGTCGCAGGTCGACGCCGCGAGCCCGGCCCAGAGCGTTCTGACCGACCTCCAGACCTTCCTGGAGTGCGACAGCCGCTCCTTGGTCCGGGGCGCGCCGATCGAGGTCTTCCTGCAGGGCTCCCACAAGAACGGGACGTACCTGGCGGCGAGCGCGGACGCCGACATAGTCTTCGTGCTCGACTGCCCGTGGTCTCAAGACTTCGGCCTCCTGGCTCCGGCCAAGCTGGAGACGCGGCAATTGCGGGGCGCCTGGTCGGATTTCCGGTCCGCCGTAGCCGGCACCTTGCGGGAGAAATACGGGCCGGCCGCGGTGTCGGAGCATCCCAAGTGCCTGCGCGTGGCGCCCGCTCCGGGCCGCATCGGACTGGACGTGGTCGTCGGTCTCCAGCACCGGCTCTACTTGAGTTTCGGCGGCCTCACGGGCCTGCGCTATCTGGAAGGCATCGCCTTCTGGACTCCGGACGACCGGCAGATCGTGAACTATCCGAAGATCCACAGCGAGAACGGAGGGACCAAGGACTTCGCCACCAGGGGCTGGTTCCGGCCCATGGTCAGGGTGGTCAAGAACGCGCGCGCCTTGATGGCCGGCCGGGGCATCTTGCCCGCGCGCGAGGCGCCGTCCTATTTCCTGGAATGTCTGTTCTACAACGTGCCCAACCACTGTTTCGGGGGCTCCTATCAGAAGTCATTCACCGAGGCCCTCCGCTGGCTGGCCGCGGCTCGCCTGGAGAGCTTCAAGGCGCAGGACGAGATCACCCCTCTATTCGGTGCCGGGCCGGCCCAGTGGTCCGTGGCGGGCGCGAGGCAATTCGTGCAAGCGTTGGACTCGCTGTGTCAGACTTGGAGCTAGACCCGCTTCTCGACCCGGCTTAGTCCTTATCTCGCGATGCGGGGCCGTGCTCCCCGGAGCTGGCGCAGGGCTTCTCCGAGCAAGTACCGGGCGATGAGTCGATGCCCTTCGGCGTTGGGGTGGGCGTCGGCCGCGCTCACCCAAAGAGCGGCGAGGTCCTTGCGGCCGCCGCGCCGCATGTAGTCCTGGTAAAGCCCGTAGCTGTCCGCGACGTGCAAGCCCATCGCGCCCAGCCGCTCGGCGGCGGGCCGGTGCAGCAAGGTGTAGAAGGGATCGGAGCCCGGGTCGTCGTTGCGCTTGAGCCACGGGTCCCAGATGAAGGCGATGACCGGCACGCGCGCCGCCGCGGCCAGCCCGGCTAAGGCCCGCAGCTCCTCGAAATGATGCTCCCACTGCGGCCCGGCGTAGCGGTAGCCCTGCAGGGACTTCTCGGGGCGCGCGGGGTCCGCATCGGCCACGAAGGTCGTGCGCACCCCGCCCAGCCGGCGCCACCGGCGCCGAGCCAGCTTGATCAGCGCGGAATGCAGCGCATTGTCACCGTACTCCGGGTAGAGGAACCGGGCCGAGGCGTCGTCTATGGGCTCCGAGTCATTGTGGTCGTAATGCAGGATGACCAGATGGGGTCGCCAGGGCAGGACCTTGTCGCGCAGGGTGATGCGGTTCTGCTGGCTGTTGTAGCCGGGCACGGCGAAGTTCCTCAGCGCCACGGTCCTGCGCAGCGCGCGTTCCAGCAGCGGGCGCAGCTGCTCGCCATAGCTCTGCTCGAAGGGGACCTTCCAGCCGAAGGGGGTGGAGTCTCCCAGGATCGCGACCCGCAGTTCGCCCTTCTCGTCCGCGCGGCGTCCCGGGATGACGCGGCAGCAGCCGGAGGGATCGACTTCGATGCGGATCCCGCCCCAGCCCAGAACGCGCGCCCCGGGCTCCAGGTCGTAAAGCAGATCCGGGTCGGCGACGCGGCGCACGAAGGGCACGACGCTGGGCGCAGCGGCCGCCTCCCGCAGCGCGGCCGTGTCCACCTCGTTGCGGAAGAACAGCCGAGCGACGCCCTCGAGCACCAGAGCGGCGGCCGCCAGCGAGACCGCGACGGTGATCGCGGCGAGCTGTGTTTCTCGGCGGTGAGGGTGCATCCTGGCCAAGCCTTAGGGCGGCGAAGCCGGCGGTTTTTCACGCTCGATGACGTAAGCCGCGACCCTCGGCTCCAGGCGCTTCTGGACCGCGGCCAGGGACGCCTTCTTCTTGCGCAGGGCGGCGAGCCTGGCTTTGGTGCGGCCCGCGTCATAGTCGGCCTGCGCCTGGCGGAGTCCCTCCTGCGCCGGGGCCAGCTCCGAGCGGGCGAGCTGGGGGTCTGAGCCGAACTCGTCTAGGCAGGCGGTCTGGAAGGGGGCGCAGCCGTCGCTGCAGGCCTGCGGCGGCTTGATGCGCGTGACGATCTCGATGTGGCCGCTCTGGGCGCTGTAGCCGCAGGCCCCGGCCGACCAGACGACGATGGTCCCGATGGGCACGGGCCAAGAAGGCTCCGGGATGCGGCGGAGCTTGCGCTTGAGCAGGGCCGGGTTCTTCTCCACGAAGTCGGCGAAGAGCTTGGCGTGGGCGCTGGCGCCGGCGCCGTCGATGGCCTGCCGGTCCACGATGCCCGCCTTCTCCAGCGCGGCCTTGACGTAAGAGTAGCAGTAGCCGGTGAAGCCGATCTCGCCGGCCTTGGCCACCTTGGCGAGCTTGACGCCGGTGGCCAGGTCGGCCGATTCCAGCGGCGGCGCGGCGAGCTGCAGGTCGTTGGCGGCAGGCTCGGGGCGGGACGCGGGGGCCGCGCCGGCGCTGCGCACCGCAGGCACGCGCTGGCGAGGGGAATGGCCCGGCGCGACCGCGGGCGGCGCGTCCTCGGCGCCGGAGGTCCCGGCCAGCAGGCGGTCGCGCGTCTCCTGGAGCCGGCGGCCCACGTCGTCGGCCAGGCCCGCCGGGAGCTTGGCGCGAGCCTTGACGGCCGCCTCCAGGACCGGCGCGCAGGACGGGTCGGGCGGCCGCTGGGAGGAGTCCTCGGCGAGGCGCTCGGGCGAGAGATAGACGGCCTCGCAGCGGCGACGGCCGAGGCACTTCTGATAGAACCCCCGGCGGTCGTAAGCCTGGTCTCGCGCCTCGCCCTGGCAGGCCTTGACCAGCGCCTTCTCCGCGGCGTCGAGCGAGCGGCCCGAGCGGGCGTCGGGCGCGAAGCCCCGCTCCACGATGACTCCCACCTGAAGATCCTCCGCGGCTTGGTCCACCATCAGCTTGTAGACGTCGGGTGAGATGCTGCCCGGACCGCCCTGGACGCATTCGGCGCCCGCCACGAGCTGGGCCAGGGTCTTCTTCTTCGCCTGGGCCTTGCCGAGCTCGGGATCGCGGAGCGCGGCGAGCAGAGCGTCGAGGCTGTCGGGGTCCGGCATGAGCTCGTCGCGGAGGTAGGACTGGCCCGCCAACTGGAAGACCAGCTCATAGGTCTGATCGAGGGCCTGCGCGTCCGCGGCCGAGGTCTTGGGCACAGCCACGGGCTTGCGCCGCCGGCTCGCCGCACCGGCCGCCAGCGGGAGCCAAAGGACCGCGAGGAGGATGAGGATCCTGCGTGGCATAAGGGGTATTACCAAGTGTAATCCCGCCCCCGGGTTTGTCAAGAGCCCGTTGGGCTCGTTGGGCTTGCGCGCTGGGCCAGGATCGCTTTTCTCAGCAAGGCGCGCACGAGTTGGACCTTGAACCCGTTCTTGGCCAAGGGGCGGCAGGCCGCCACCGCGATGTCGCCGGCCCGGGCCGCGGTGGCTTCGTCCGGGATCCTGCCCTTGAGGAAGGCCTCGACCTCCTTGGCCCGCAGCGGGACGGGGGCCACCGCGCCCAAAGCGATGGAGGCGGACCTGAGCCGGCCGCCCTTCATGGCAAGGACCGAGGCCACGCTCACGATGGGGAAGTCGATGGCGTTGCGCAGGCGGAACTTGAGGAAGCCCTGCCGAGAGCCCGGGTCGAGAGCCGGGATGAAGACCTCGGTCACGAGCTCGCCGGGTTCCAGGGCGGTGCTCTGCATGGGCCGGCTGGCGAAGAAGTCGTCGGCCCGCAGGGTCCTTTTGGTCGTCTTGATGCGGGCTTTCAGGGCCACCAGCGCCGGCGCCAGGTCCGAGGCGTTGACCGCCATGCAGCCGCAGTTGGCGCAACGGCGGGCCTCGCCCTCGACGGCGGCTTGGCCCAAGGTCGGCCGATCCTCCCGGTCAATCGTCCTCTGCGCTGGAGGGGGCTCTGTGAGCTCGGCCCTCCTGGTCCGCTCCAGCGCGGCCTCATTGAATTCGAGCATGGTGGTCGGGACGCCCGGATCCGGCCTGGGCGCCTTGGTCTTGCGGCCGGACAGATAGGCATCGATGGCTGCGCCGGCCCTGCGTCCGGCGGCGATGGCTGCGACCACCGAGGCCGGGCCGCTGACCGCGTCGCCGCCGGCGAACACCCCTTTGAGGCTGGTGGCCATGGTCTCTTCATCCACGACGGCCAGGCCGCGTCCGAGCTTCAGGGACCGGCCGGCGTAGGAGAGGTCGGCGGAGAGGCCGATGGCCAGGATGACGTGGTCCGCTTCGAAGACCCTGGTGACCGAGGGATCGAAGCTGGGGCGGAACTTCTTTTCGCGGTCGAGGACCGAGGTGCAGCGGACCAGTTCCATCCCCTTTAGCCTGCCGCCGCTCGCAATGACCTTCGACGGTCCCCACGAAGGGAGGAGCTCCACCTTCTCGATGAGAGCCTGCTCGATGTCCTCGGGGAATGCCGGCATCTCGGCCCGGGATTCCAGGCAGGCCATGGCCACGGTGGCCGCGCCCAGGCGCAGCGCCGAGACCGCCACGTCCACGGCCACGCTGCCGCCGCCGATGACCAGCACCTTGCGGCCCGCGCACGAGGCCTTGCCGGCCCGGCTGTCCAGGAGGAACTGCAGGCCGGAGCCGAGCAGTTCCTCGTTCTCGAGGCCCAAGGACTTCTGGCGCCACAGGCCGGTGCCCAGGAAAACTGCATCGTATTTCTTCCTGAGCGCCGCAAAGGGCAGGCCGGTACCGCCCACCCCTGAGGAGAGCTGGAACTCCACGCCCATCCGCTCGAGAGCCGCCACGACCTTGTCCAGGACCTCCCGGGGCAGGCGGTAGGCGGGGATGCCGTAGGCGAGCATCCCGCCGGCCATGGGGTTGCGCTCGAACACGGTGACCCGGTGGCCGGCTTTGCGCAGGAAGTAGGCCGCAGCCAGTCCGGCCGGGCCGGAGCCGACCACAGCGACCCGCTTGCGGGTGGCCGACCTGGGCGCCTGGTAGAGCTCATGGGCGTGCTCCAGACCGTAGTCGCCCAGGAACCGTTCGACCTCTCGGATGGACACGGCCTCGTCGAACCCGGTCCGGCCGCAGTCGCGTTCGCAGTAATGCGGGCAGACGCGCCCGGTCACGGCCGGCAGGGGGTTGACCTCGAGCAGCTTGCGCGCGGCGGCGGCCAGGTCTCCCTGCCGCAAGGCGCTCATCACAGCCGGGACGTCGGTGCGGTTGGGGCAGGCCGAAGAGCACCCGGACGAGGGCATCCGGCTGGCCCCGAAGATCGAGTGGTAGCGGTTCTCGCCGAAGAAGGCGCCGCACTTCCCCCCGCCCTTGCGCAGGCAGAAGAAGAGGTTGTCCGGAGCGCGGTAGTACCAGCAGCGCGGCTCCTGACAGATGTTGCCGGCCACGGTGCCCATGTTCCGGATCTGGGGCGAGGCCACCGCTGCGGCGGCCTGGGCCAACAGGGTGTACTTCGCGCGCGCCGCCGGATGCGACGCCACCTCGGCCAGCGTGGTCAAAGCGCCGATCGCCAGACCGCCTTTGCCTTCCTTGATATAGCGCAGCCCGGGGACTGTCTTGAGGTCCACGAGCAGATCGGGATATGCGGGATGGACGTTGTCCTTAAGAAGGCCGAGCAGGTCGGTGCCGCCGGCCAGAGCCCGGCCGGGGCTCTTGGCGAGGAGCGCGACCGCCTCCTTGGCCGAGCCGGCCCTCTTGTAGGCGAAGTCTCTCATGGCCATGGCCTCACCTCCCGTTGCCGGCCAAGGCCTTGAGCACTTTCTCGGGCTTGAGCGGGATGTCGTCGATGCGCGCGCCGATGGCGTTGTATACGGCGTTGAGGACGGCCCGCGGGGTGCAGGTCAGCACGGACTCGCCGATGCCGCAGGCCCCGTACTCGCCGGCCCCGCGCCAGACCTCCATGAGCACGGGCTCGATGTCCGGCATGTCGGCCATGGTGGGTATCTTGTAGTCGATCCAGTTGAAGTTGAGGGGCACGCCGGTGGCCGCGTCGTAGATGATCTCTTCGGTCAGCGTCTCGCCCAGACCCGCGACCTGGCCGCCGAGCTGTTGGGCCTCGGCGCCCGAGGCGTACATCACGGTGCCGCAGTCGTTGAGGATGACGAGCTTATCCACCGCCACTTTGCCGGTCGAGGTGTCCACATCGACCTCGGCGAAGGCGGCCAGGAAGGGCACACCCGTCTTCTCGTCCGAGGGCGGCCTGCTGATGGTCACGGCGATGGGCACCAGGTCCCCCTGCCAGAGCACTTCGCGGAAGGGGACGCCCTTATCCGGGGAGGCTTTGGGGAAGATGCGGCCGCCATCGATGTCGAGGTCCTCCGGCCGGGCCTTGAGCACGCCAGCGGCCGTTTCTAGGACCTTCTTCTTGAGCTCCCGCGCCGCGTCCACCATAGCCTCCGACTGAAGGAACGATACCGCGCTGTCCGTCTGCACGGTGTCTTTGAGGCCTTTATCCGTGTCCACCACCGAGTCCCACCGGATCTCAGCGGGCGTGATGCCCAAGAATCCCAGGGCCTCGGCGCAGCCCAGCACGTTGCAGGTGTTGGACCCGGGCCCGGTCTCCACGGTCGGCGCGTCGAGCATCACGGTCCCGTCCGGGTTGAGCCTCAGCGCGACTTGGATCTTGCCGCGGCGCTGCTCCTGCCACTCGGCGTGCCAGCCCGGGTGGAACGAGAACCCCTTGCCGCGCTTCTTGGCGCCCTCATGCAGGGGACCGGCGCCCGCGGCGTGGCGCTTATCCCAGCCGATGCGCCGGGAGCCCTCCCGGAGCACCGCGGCCAGGCTTTTATCCGGCAGGTTCTCCCAGGCGTGGCCGAAGTTCTTGACCGCCAGGTCGATGGGGTCCATGGCGAGCTTCTCGGCCAGGACGTCCACGATGTGGCCGAGACTGAGGTTGAGCTGGGAGTTGCCGACCCCGCGCATCATGCAGGCGGGCAGCTTGTTGGTGTAGACGCCGTAGGCCTCCATCTTGAGGTTCGGGATGTGGGCGAACGCCATCTCCGCGGCCTCGGCCGGGGCGAACTTGAGCGCGAACATGGTGTGGTCCGCGTAGGCGCCTGCGTTGCCCAGCGCCGCAAATCCCAGCGCGGTGATGGTGCCGTCCCTCTTGGCGCCGGCCCGAGCCGTGTACACCGCGGGCTGGCGGGAGTCGTGGAACGCCTCGCGCCGGGTGTGCTTGAACTTGACCGGCCGCCCCGCCTTCTTGGCCAGCAGGGCCGTGAAGATGAAGAGCGGTTGGTCGCCGGTGTCGTTGCGGCCGAACTGGCCGCCCACGAAGTTGCAGACCACCCGGACCTTGTTGAGGGGCAGGCCCAGGGTCTGGCTGACGAACATCCGGGTCTGGTCCGCCTCGTAGGAGTTGGACCAGAGCGTGAGCCGGTTCTCCTCCCACTTGGCCAGGCAGCACCAGTTCTCGAGCGTGCTTTGGTTGGCGTTGTGATAGGCCGAGGTCGCCTCGGCCGTCACCTCGGCCTCGGCGAAGGCCTTAGCGAAGTCCCCCTTCGTCAGATACACGTCGTTGCCGCCGACGGGGTCGGCGGGAAGGACGTTGTGGGAGGCGATGTCCGGGTGCACGACAGGGGCGCCCGGCTTCATGGCCTCGACCGGGTCGAGCACGAAAGGCAGGACCTCCCACTCCACGTCGAGCCTGCGCAGGGCTTCCTCCGCGATGGCCTCGGTCTCGGCCGCCACCACCACGCCGGCCTCATCACCGACCCAGCAGACGTAGTCGGAGAGGACGCGCCGGTCGCAGAACCTCTTCCACATCATGCGCTTGAAGGAGACGGTGTCTACGCCGTCGGTCCAGCCCGCGCTGGTGGGCGCCAGGGCGGCCACTTCGGGGTCCTTGTAGGTCAGCACGGCCTTGACCCCGGGCAGGGCCTCGGCCCGGGCCGTGTCCAGGCGCTTGATGCGGGCGTGGGCATGGGGGCTGCGCAGGACCTTGGCGTAGAGCAGGTCCGGGAAGTTCGCCTTGATGGCGACGTCGTCGGCGTACAGGGCGCGGCCGCTGGCCTTCTCCAGGCCGTCGATGCGCGGCCGGTAGCCCCCGATGTGCTTGCGGGCCTTCCTGGGCTTGAAAGGCTGTCTCATCGGCCGCCTCCGGCCCGGACCTTTTCCGCGGCGTGCAGCACGGCCTGGGCGATGGCCGCGTAGCAGCCGCAGCGGCAGAGGTTGCCGGAGAGCGCCTCCTTGACCTCTCCCAGCGTCGGAGCCGGGTTATCGGCGAGCAGGGCCTTGGCGGTCATGACGAAGCCGGGGGTGCAATAGCCGCACTGTAGGGCCGTGCCGTAGCCCGGCTCGCTCTGCGCGGCGAAAGCCTCCACCACCGGGTCGTCCTTGGCCAGGCCCTCGATGGTCAATATCTCATGCCCGTTGGCCTGCAGGGCGAGCATCATGCAGGACAGGACGGCCTTGCCGTCCATGATGATGGTGCAGGCCCCGCACGCCCCCTCGTCGCAGGAGACCTTGATCCCGGTCAGACCCAGGACCTCCTTGAGCAGGTAGGACAGGGTCATGGCGGGCGTGAGGTCCCGCTCGCGGTCGAACTCCTGCCAGCGGCCGTTGATCTTGATCCTGACGGGAGCGCACGCTTTCTTGGGCATGCGGGGATTCTAATGCTTTGGGCCGGGAGTGGCAAGAGGACGCGCGATTCGAATCCGCCGAATTCCTTCGTTGCCGTGCGATGAGGTTCCGGCGCTGCGCGCCGGAACCCGCGCCGACCGCAGGTCGGCGCCCGGCAACTGTGTCCGGCCACAGTAGGCCGCAGGGTCTGTTCCGCGCTTCGTGCGCGGGATTCCGTCCAGACACTGCGTGTCTGGACGGAATTTCAGGACGGCATGGGGTCTGCTGGCTGGGCAGAAGAACTTGGCGAAGTGGAGGACGCCCGAGGCTAACGGAAGCCCGCTTTGGCCATGCCCGCGCTGACTTCCGGGTTGCGCATGAACCACTTCCACACCCCGCCGTCGCGCAGGTTCTCCGCGCCGAGCAAGGTGATGCCCGCGTCGATGCCCAGCACGTCCTTGTTGACCCAGCCGTTGCCGGGATTGAAGGCGTCGGCGAAGCCGTGGCAGCCGTAGGCCGCGTCCTGGGACTTCTCGCGCATCGCCCGCAGCGCCGGCACGGCGATGTCGGGCGTGAACATGAGCGCGCCCCCGGCCACGTAGGGCACGACCGTGCCGTCGATGGGCCCGGAACGCGGCGGGCCACCCCAGGCCTGGTAGCCGTGCGCGCTGTCGGAGGCGGAGATGCCCCACATGTCGGGCCCGTAGGATGGGAACTCCTTGGCCAGGTCCATGCAGAACTGGCGGTGCGCGCGCATGGCCTCGGCCGAGTTGGCGAAGTAGTCTATGCCGTGGCGGTCCTTCATGCCCCGGAAGTCAACCCAGGCCTGGGAGAACTGGTGGATGAAGGGCGGGGCCGCGCCCGAGA
>JAPLKL010000033.1 GCA_026388095.1 Elusimicrobiota bacterium
AACTTTTCAAACCGCCGGATGCGGACCCGCATGTCCGGTGGTGTGGGAGGGGACCGGCGAAGAAACTCGCCGGCCCCTATCCCGATCGACGATATTCCTCTGTCGCGCCGACCCTATGAAGATTCTGAGTGCTGGGTCACTTTCCCATTTTTTGGATCTTCATGAAGTTGCGCGCGCAGGCGGAATGGGGCGCGCGCGGCTCGCGGCGCCAAGCGCCGCGAGCGCACGAAGAGAGAGTAATGGGCCGAAGTCTCAGTGATCTGGATGGCGACCTGAAATGCTAATTATATTTATGAAATAACGATAAATTTAGCAATACCTCCAGCGCTGGAGGTGGAGGGGCTAGAAATGATGGAAAAATATGAAAAATTGGCACAACAAGCCGCCGTCTTTCGTCATAGCACAAAAACTGCGTGCCGCTAAGTGACCGGCATTGGGGCTAGCGGGGGGGGCGCGACTCGAAGTCCAAGACCGCGGCCTCGATGTAGCGCAGCACGGCCAAAGTCTCCTCGTCGCGGGAGAGGCGCTTCTGGCCGACCTTCTTGGCCACGCCGTTGAACACGTCGAGGGGCGGGGCCAGGAAGTCCTCGTAGGGGATGCCGGGCATGCGGGCCTGGTCGAAATCCAGGGAGATGGACGAGGGCCGGCCGGCCAGGCCGGCGGACTCGGCCTTGGCCAAGTTCGGGGAGTCGCGGCGGAAGAGGATGAGCACCGTGCCCATGCGGCCGATGAAGGGCTGGGGGTTGCGCGCGTCGAGCACCTCGTAGAGGTCGTGCTGCGAGCTCTGGAAGAAATAGACCTTGTGGTTGGGGTCGCCGTGCATGGTGTACTGCAGGGCGATGTCTCCGACCGAGGCCCGGATGAGGCCGGCTTCCACGTACTGCCGGGCCTGGCCGCCGTGCAGGTTGTAATGGAAGCCCACATTGGCGGTGCCGTGCGCCTCCTGGATGCGCTCGAGGACCTTGGACGCCTCCTCTCTGACGTAGGCTTGGGTCTGGTCCTTGGAGCCCAAGGCTCTGACCTTCGCCAACTCGGCGGCGAATCCCCCGCGCACCTTGCCCCAGTGGTCCTGGGCCGTGAAATTCTGATACTGGGCCAGGCGCTCGGCCTTGGCCGCGGCCTCAGGAGATTGGGCCGGGGCCTTGGCCTTCAAGGCGGCCTCGAACCGGGACACGAGGACCGGCCAGGCGGGGTCCTCGGGGTAGGCGTCGCGCTGTGCCGCCAGCCAGCCCAGCACGGTCTGCTTGGAGCCCTCGGTCATGTCCGAGAGCGGCACGTCCTTGACGGCCATGAAGTACTTGGGATAGTCCTTGGGCAGGTTGATGGGACCGCGGTCGCTGACCGGCACGGGCTGGTAGTGGCCCAGGACCAGCTTGTCCTCCAAGGCGGCCTTGGGGAACTGGAGGACGAAGCCGGGCGAGCCGGTCTTGCGCGCCATGGAGCGGGCGTAGCCGCGCGGGAAGCTCGCCTCGTCGGCGTAGTAGGAGAGGGTCTGCTTCATGCCGCCGCCGCTCTCCACTATGCCCTTGAGGTTCTCGAAGCTGGTGCCGTGGTAGTAGCCGGGGGCGCCGGCGTCGAACCTGGGCTCGACGACCTTGGGCCAGAGCCGGGCCGCGAAGCGCTTGAGCAGGCCGGCCTTGGGCGTCTGGGGGGCCGGCAGGGCCGAGACTTCAGGCAGGTCCGCCGCGGCCGCGGGCTTGGAGAGGCTGCCGTCGAAGAGGGCGGCGGCCTTGGCCGATCCTTCTTCGCCGCCGCTCTGGCCGGGCTGTTCCTCCTGGGCCTTCTGCTCGGGCGCGGCGAGAAGCATCGGGCCCAGGGGCGCGGCCGCGCCCTGCAGGACCGTGACGGGAACGTTGGGTGTTAGGCCGGGCGCGGGCGCCAAAGAGACGGGCTGGCTGAGCGAGGGCGCGACCAAGGAGGAAGGCGAGAGCGTCAGCGCAGGCGCGGAGAGGCTCCGGCTGACGCCGGAAAGGCCGCCGGTCTGCGGCGCGACGACCTGGACTTCGGGCCCCGCGGCGACGCGGCTGTGCCCGGCCAGGCAGGGCGGACAGCCCAGGCCGAGGACGAGCGCCAGCAATAGCCTCATGCCCCTAAGTATGACTGAAAAGTCCCGTTTCATCCAGGGGGCATCCCCCAAATCCTATAATCACCCTATGGACAAGTGCCCTGACTGCGGGCAGTTCGGATCTATAGACGACATCGCCTTGGCCAGCGGGCCTTTGAGCGAACTGCGGGCCCGAAGGTGCGACGCCTGCGGGCGCTTCTGGGTGAGCTGCGCGGAGATCGACGTCCTGGGCGACGATGGACTCTTCGGCGCCTCGGCTCGGGGCGTGGCGACGCCCACGGAGCGCCGCTGCCGCGCCTGCGGCGGGATGTTGAAGGCCCTGCCCGAGCCGGCGGGCGTCTTCTCCTGCGAGGCCTGCCGGCTCCTCCTCATGGACGAGCGGAGCTACGACGAGCTGGAGCTCGAGAAGCCGGCGTAGGGCGGCCTATTTCTCCGGAGCGCCCGCGAGGCAGGGCTTGGAGAGCTCGGCTTCGTGCTCCTGCAGGCATTGGGCGATGCGGAACCCGTTCATGGGCAAATCCTTGCAGAATTTCTTGAAGTCGGACTGGCAGGCCGCGGCGACGAAGCGCGAGGGCTTGAGGGCCTTGTCGCGCAGGCTCTTGCAGGGGTCCACAAGCTCGGCTTCGTGCTCTTGGAGGCAGTTCAGGATGGCGTCGGCGAAGAGCGGGACGTAGCGGCAAGACTGCTCGATGACGGCCTTGCAGGAGGCGCGCAGGTCGCGCAGCTCCGCGCGGCGTGTCTGGCAGCCTTTGGAGAACTCGGCTTCATGCGAGTCCAGGCACCGCATGCGGATAGCCTGGGGTTGGTTGCCCGTGCAGAAGTTCTCCAGGTCGGACCGGCAGGGGTCGCCATAAAGGACCTGCTTGGGCGGTCTCGGCGGCTGGGGCGGCGCGGGCGGCTGAGCCGCAGGAGCAGGCTGGACTGCGGGCTGGGCCTGGACCGTCTGGGTGGACTGGATCGGAGGCGCCGGCTGCTCCGGCTGGGCCGTCGGGGTCGATGCGGCCACCTGGGCCGGCTGGACCGTCTGGGTGGACTGGCTGGGGGGCGCGGGCTGGTCCGTCTGCGCGGAAGCCGCCGCGGCGAAGAGCCCGGCCATCACGGTTAAGACGTAGGTTGCGGGTCTTTTCATAGGGGTATCATAGCATCTCAATGGTAGTGCGAGTCCTGCTCGCCGGCCCGGATCGCCACCGGCAGGGTGTTCTCCCGGGGCGGGATGGGACAGTTGAAGAATCTGCTGAAAGCGCAGGCCGGGTTGTAGGCCATATTGAAGTCAAGGATGTAAGTCCCGTCCGGGAGTCTTTTCGGCTCCACGTAGCGGCCGACCCGGTAGCTCTCCCGGCCGGTGGTCGCGTCCCGGAAGAGCACGCTCAGCGAGTCCGGCGCGCTGCCGGGCTCGAGCAGGCGGGTCGCGGCCAAGCGGCAGCGGGTCCGGCCGGCCATGAACTCGAACCAGCCCACGCGGGTCGCGCGCCGGTCCGCGCTGTGCGTGGAGCGGATCGCCACGGTCTCGGCCTTCGGGTCGCGGGTGAGCCTGACCGCGTAGCGCAGGGACGGATCGATGGGGAAGTAGCGGATGCCGTGGTAGTCCTTCAACCGCGGGCTTTTCGGATCGAACACGATGATCGCCGGGTAGCCCTGGTGGGAGAGGCGCAGGGTGAAGCGCCCCACGCCCAGCTTCTCGGGCTCCAGCTCCGCCGCGCGGACGGGCTGGGTGCCCTTGCCCACCAGGAAGTCCGCGCCCGGGTCCACCGCCTCGACCCGGAAGCCCTGGTCGCGGGCGGAGACTCTCAGATGGTGCGGCCGCACGGTCGGCCCCGGCAAGCGCACGTCGTTGTCCTGGGCGGAGCCCACGGTCAGTGTTGTCAGCGGCCCGAAGTCCCGGCGCGCCACCGCGGCCAGGTACGAGGTGGGGTCCGACTTGAGCCAGGACCGCGTGTCCTTCCGGTCCTTCAGGATCTCTTGGCGCACCATCGCGGTCGCATCGGCCGGGGGCTGGGCGGATGCGCATGCCGGCAGGAGGGTCCAGGCCGCCAGGAGGAATAACCTCATGGGGCCAGTTTAGCGCGAAACCGGCCTGGTTGACAACCGGGGCCCCGCATCCTATACTCCGTGCATGGACAAGATCATCGCGGCCGTGCTGTTCTCCTGGGCGGGCAGCGCCACCGCCGCCGGGCATACCATGGATGTGCGGGTCTCGAACGGGAAGACCACATTTTCCCAGACGGTGAAGCTCTCCGACGGCCAGCAGGCCAACTTCGTGGGGCCCGTCGCTGGAGGCAAGTCCATGATCTTCAACGCGCTGTTGGTCACGGACCGCGGCCAGGCCGCCCCGTACCACCTCCAGTACCAATTGGAGCTTTCGGGAGGCCAAGGCAGCCAGGCCCCCTCGCTTGAGGTCCAGAGCGCGCTGGACCTGCGGCCGGGGCTCAGCCTGATTACAGCGGAGTGCGGCTCCTGGACCGCGGAGCTCAGCCTCGACGCGCCGGGCACGCTCGGCAAGAAGAAGGCGCCCGCGGCCTGGGACGACGCGGGCCTGGGCAATTACCGCCTTACCGTGGACGTGGTGCGCGGCTCCGCGCAGCAGCGCTGCGCCGTGACCGTCGCGCCGGGCGCGCAGGCCAACGTCATCGACCGCTTCACCCGGGAAGGGAAGAAGCACGGCTTCATCTTCAGCGTCCTGCCGGCGGCCCGGGCCGGCGGCGTCAACCTGCAGTATCAGCTCGAGTACACGCCGGTGGGGATGGAGCCCTTGCAGCTCCAGAATCAGGAGTCCCTGGCGTTCGGCCGGAAGAGCCAGACCCCGGGCCACGGCTACAAGCTCGGGCTCCTGGCCGAGGCCGCGCCGATCGCGCTTGAGGCTCCGGCGCGGACCCCGCCGGCCGATGCGGAAAGCAAGGGCGTGCCGCTGCTGCGCTGAGCCTCAGCGTTCCGGGGCCAAAGGCCGGAACGTCGCCAGGAAGCGTTTCCACTCCTCCAGGCCGCGGGGGCTTTCGAGGTACTCGCGCGAGGCGCTCTGCAGCTTGAGCGCCCAGAAGCCCTTGGAATCGGGCCTCAGCACGAACTCCTCGTAGATGTACTCGGTGACTTCCCCACCCTTCTGGCGGTGGCGCCGCTCCAGGCGCCGCTGGTAACGGGCGCAGTGGCGCTGCGCCACCTCGGTCATCCCGAGCTTGCTCACCGGGCCGCCCAAAGCCTCGGCGTCCTTGAGGAACGCCCCGGTCGTGGCGAAGCGCGCCTGGCGGCCCTCGTGGCGCACCGCGCTGATGCGCGCCAGCCCGTCCGTGAGCACGAAGCCTGTCGTCTCCGCCGTCAAAGGCTTGATGGTCCAATCCTTCGCGAGCTCGCAGTCGAAGAGCTTCTCCACGGTCTGCTTCCTCCAGGGCGAGTCCGGAGCCGCGCCCGCGGCGCAGGCCAGCAGCCCCAGCGCGGCCAGCGCGGCCCTAGCGAAGTTGCTGGGCATGCTGTATGTCCCCTTTGACCAAGGCGTCGAGCCCTTCGGCGTCGATCTGGTCCGGCGTCTCCTGGCTCTTGGGCAGCGGGCTCTTGGCTTCCTCGCCGCGCAGCCTCTCCAGGTCCGCCTGTTCCTCCTGCCGCAGGGTCTGGTACTGCGGGTCGGCTACGGCGCGCTTGAGGAGCTTGGCGAGCTTGCGGCCTTCGGCGGTCTTGAGCTGGGCGAGCTTTCCCTGCACCTGCTTGATGGCCTCGTTGGCCTCCTTGATGTCATGCGGATAGGTCTTGATCTTCGCTTCGGTGAGGGCTTTGAGCTCCTTGAGGCCACCGCAGTAGTCCTGCTCGGTGTGCGCCTCGCAGAAATGCTTGATGCGCTTGAGGATCAGGGGCTGGCGCTTCTGGCCGACCTTGAGGTCCTGGAGGTAGGTCCTCAGGGCCTTGAGCCGGCTTTGGTAGGCGGCCGCCGGGGCCGCCATCTCCGAGACGTCCAGGCTCACGGCATAGCCCGGGTTCCAGAGCTTCATGCGCTCGCGGTAGTCGTCGGCGTCGGCGAGCATGTCCCGGGCGTCCTCGGTGTCCACGTTGGCCTTGCCCCGGTGGGTCTGCGCGGCCACCAGTTGGCCTTTGAGCCGGGCGTCGTACTCGTCGCCGAGGTCCGCGTCGAAGACCTTGGCGTATTGCGGCAGCGTGCGCTGGACGCGCGCCGAGCGCCAGAGATGGGTCATCTCGTGGGCGGCCGTGCCCACCGTGTTGTCGATGGCCGACTGGCGGCTGCTGAACTTGGTGAGCGCCCGGTTGATATAGAGGGTGTGGTCTTCAGTATCCGCTTCGCCGTACACGCCGCCCTGGATGTCCTCGATGTCGCCCTTGCGCACGATCTGGGTGCCGGGATAGTCCTTGATGGTGACCTTGAAGGCGAGCTTGCCGGCCTGGCCTTCAGTCACGAGGCCGCTCAGTATGGCGCGGCCTTCGGAACAGTCCTGCATGCGGTCGACCAACGCCTGGACGAAGGCCTGCTCGTCCTTGGAGAGCTTGGGGTCTGCGGCGACGAAGCCGCCCAAGGCCACCTTGGGCGCCGGCGCGGGCTTGGCCGCGGGGAGCTGCGCCAGCTGCTGCGTCGGTCCAGGCCCGGCCTCCAGGGCCGGCCTTGCGGCGGCGCCGGTGTAGAGCCCTTCGAGCGTGCCTGCGCCCAGTCCCGAGGCATGGAGCTTTTGCAGCCCCTCCGCGCCTGTGCTCTGGTAGCGTGCCTTCTGCTCCGGGCCGCCGGCCGGGGGGGATGTCTTCGCGGTCCGGAAGGCGCGCAGGTGGTCGCGGCCGGGGATGCCGCGGCCGCATTCCTGGGCCACGAGTCTTTCGTCGAGGCCCTGGAATTCATCCGTGCAGGCGCCGACGAATTCAGCCTGGACTCGGCTCAGGAAGTCGGCCGGGTCCAGGCCGTCGGCGCAGGCCTTGGCCCAGGACTCGGGCTGGAGTCCCCAGGTCTGCGCGGCTTGGGGCGGGAGGGGGGGACAATCGGCAGCTGAACCGGAGACGACGGGGAGGGCGCACCAAAGCGCCAAAGACAGGACGGCCGTGCCGCGGGAGCGGGGTTTCATCGGGGTCTCCCTGTCGCAAGTGTAGCCCCGGCCGCGCCGTTTCGCAAGGGGTCCGGTCACTCGACTTTACCCACTTTTTTAGACCACAAACAGCGGGTACCATGCCGTCCTGCCATTTCGACGAGCGAAGCGAGTCGAAATCCCGCGCACGCAGCGCGGAAGAGATTGTTTCTTGGACACTGTGTCCGGACATAGTCGTCGGGCGCTGACCTCCGGTCAGCGCGGGTTTGGCGGCTGCGCCGCCAAACCTCCGAATCGGGAAGTGGGTGAGGTCGTGGTCCGGTCAGGCCGTCTGCGAGACGCCCGCGTCGAGCACGCCGCCCGAGCGCCGGTCCGAACGTCTCAGGAGCCAGGCGAACACTAGGCCCGCGACGCCCAGGCAGGAGAACATCACCATGCTGGCCTTGTAGTCGTGCGTCATGTCGCGCAGTCTGCCGTTGAGCCAGGGGAAGAACGCCAAGCCTATGTTCTGCAGCATGGTCATGAGGCCGAAGGCCGTGCCCACCCGGTCTTTCTCGACCACTAAGGGCACGGCCGGCCACAGGGCGGCCGGGACCAGCACGAAGGCGGCGCCCAGCAGGAGCATCGCGACGACCGGCGGGGTTTGGGTGAAGCCCAGGAGCAGGTAGCAGGGGATCATGAGCACCGAGCCCGCGATCAGCAGGCGGGAGCGCTGGCCATGGCGGTCCACGTAGCTGCCCACGAAGGGGGCCAGCACCATGGAGGCGAAGATGATGATCGAGGAGTTCCCCGGCGCGGTGGAGAACATGTGCCGGAAGTCGGAGAACACGGCGGCGAGGAAGCTGCCGCCTTCGTCCATGGTCAGGGGAAGGCCCCATTTCTCGTGGAAGAAGTCGGTGGACAAGGCCGTGAACGGGAAGACCGCCGAGTAGAAGGTGAAGCAGAGCAGGATGACCCAGAGATAGGAGGTCCCGAAGCGCTTGAGATCGGCCAGGACAATCTTGTCCGAGCCGCCTTCCTCCTTCTTGAGCCCCAGGGCGCTTTCCCCGTGCTTGTCCATCCAGCAGTAGACCAGGTTCGCCAGGAGGCTCAGGACGCAGAAGCCCGCGGCCGCCCACAGCGCGCCCTGCCAGCCGAAGCGGCTGGCGATGAGGGATTCCGAGTTGAAGCTGAAGAGCGTGCCCAGGCGCGAGATCGTGATGGTCACGCCGAAGGACATGGCCAGCTCGCGGTCGCGGAACCAGCGCGCGCAGATGGCGTTCTGGGCCACGGTGAGCGACTCCGAGCCCGCGCCGAAGATAAAGCGGCCGATGCAGGCGACCGTGACCGTGGGCGCGACCGCCACGATGCAGGCGCCGACCGCGATGAGCGCCGAGAAGAGCAGGCTCGCCCAGCGCGTGCCGATGCGGTCGGTGAGCATGCCGCCCAGGACCACGGAGAGTATCCCGGCGATGCTGTAGATCGTGTAAAGCCAGCCGATGGCCTCGCGGTCGGTGTGCCAGGCCTGCATGAGGGTCGGGGCCAGCGCGCCGATGCTGTCGTAGGCGAAGTAGCTGCCGTAGGTCAGCAGGCCCGCGATGAACAGGACCGTCAGGCGGAAGGGCAGCCGCGAGGGGTGGAAGAAGCCCATCGGCTCAGGGCGCCAGCCGGCCCAAGGCGTCGAGGTCGACGGAGTCCATGGCCGCGCGCAGGAGCTTCTGGTCCACGTTCTGGCCATTGACCCTGACCGCGAAGCGCTGGGCCGCGACGATCTGGAACGAGCCGCTGCGCGACTGCCGGTCGTACTGCTCCATGCCTGGGCAGGACTTGTAGGTGACCGCGCTCTGGCCCGGCATGGAGCCGGCCGCGTTCCAGGCCATGGAGAGCAGGCTGCTGTAGCTCCCCGCGTCGATGATCTGGATCGTGACCGCGCCGCCGTCCGCGGTCCGATAAGTGCCCTCGGCCGCGGCCATCTCCATGGCGCCGAGCCTCTGCTTGCCGCTGTTGGCTCCGGCGCGCGCCAGGCCCGCGGCCTGGGCGGGCAGGAGGGCCTGGAGGCCCTGCGCGGCGACGGCCTTGACGCTGCTGTCGGCGCCGAGAGTCCCCAGAGCCGCGCTCATCGCCTGCATGGCTTGGGCCGGGGTGGGGGGCTGGCCCGGGGCCGCGCCGGCCGCCGCGCCTTGGGCCTGCAACTGCGCCAGCTGGCTCATGACCTGCTGCTGGAGGGCGGCGGGCGAGCCGGGCGGGAGCCGCAACGCCGGCTGGAACTGCCCGGCGGTCTGGCTGGCCTCTATGAGCGATTTCATGGCGCGCGCCTGAGGGGCCATGCGGCGCAGCTTCCACACGGCGAAAGTCGAGCCGAGCAGGGCCAGCAGGACCAGGCCGCCCAGGATCAGGACCGCGATGGTCGCTTTGTGCTTCTCCACCTCATGGACTTCGGTCGAGGCCGGCAGGAAGAGATAGATCCCGTAGAGAGACACCGGTATGGCCAGCCAGAGGCCTACGACCGGCAGGGACTGGACCACCGCTTGGACCGGCATGAGGGCGGCCATGAAGGCGACGCAGCGGAAGGAGGTCTCGAAACCCTGCTTGGAGCCCAGGAGCATCCAGATGACGTGGGCGATCCCGGCTGCGATGACGGACGCGATCGGGACCGCGATCAGCGCGCCGAAGGCCGAGAGGAGCCCGGCGAAGAGCGCGGCCGTCGCCGCCGACATCCCCGATCCGAAAAGTCCGAAGGCGAGGCCCAGGACGAGACGCAAGAGCGAGTTGACCGCGGCCATGACGAGGAGGAAGACCAGAGGCTCCTTCCAGCCGCCGCTCCTGGGCATGGTCCGGAAGAAGCCCGTGGGATCGAGCAAGACGGAGCGCGCCCTGGGCAGCAGGCCCTGCGCCGGGGCCGGCTGGGCGGGCGCGGGCCGGGCCGGGGCCGGGCTCTGCGCCGGGGCGGCGGCGGCCGCAGCCGCGGCCGCCGGGAAGATCTCCGCGAAGGTCTTCGGGGAGGAGCGCCGCATGGGGGGAGCGGTGGCGGGGATCTCCGGCTGGGGCGTGGTGGCCAAGCGCGCGGCTTCCTCGACGTCGGCGGGGGACGCCCCCGCCTTCAGGAGCGCGGCCTTGAGCGCGTCCAGGGGATACTTGTCCTTGTTGGCGCGGATGTAGTCCACGCAGCGCGGGTCGACCATAGGGATCTCCTTGGCTTGGGCAGCTTGACCATTTTACACAATATGGTCCTGGTCCGGAATGGCCCTGCCCTGGGCTTGCCCGGACAGGCCGTATCTGTCCGGGCAAGCCGCGCGCGCCCTTTTCCTCGTGCGCGCGCAAGGCGATATGCGGAACCTGGAGTTGGCGGCGATACGGCCCCTCTCGCGGAGCTGACCGCTTGATTCGGGACTGGTTGAATCCGGGTGGCAATGGATTTCATTTCTCGACGATGGATTTGCAACCTTACAGCAAGAATATGGGTACTCGAAATCCTTGACAGTACTGGACTAGGTCGTGATAGAATGCCAGTGTCGTTGACTTCATGTGCGCCGGGAGCATGGGGTTCATCTGAAAACGCCGAATACCTCTTCGCCGAGGCCTTCTGTAGAAACAGCTCCGCTTTGCGGGGCGCGCTCAAGTACATCCAGGCCAAGATACTCAACACCGCGCAGACCGCGGCCGTGGACTTCGGCGTCCTGAGCCCCAGCTATCTCGACAAGCGGCTCGACCTGGCTTTGACCGTGACCAACTTGGGCGGCACGCTCAAGCACGACCAGTCGGCGGAGAACCTGCCCTTGACCTTCAAGGCCGGGGCGGCCTTCAAGCTGACCCAGCGCTGGCTGGCCAGCCTGGACCTGAGCCTGCCCAGGGGCGACGAAGCCTATACCGCGGTCGGGACAGAGTACGTGTTCCCGGTCAAGGAGAGCTGGAGCGTCGCGGGCCGGCTGGGTTTCGACTCGCGGACCATGGGAGACGTCACTGGAGTCTCGGGCATATCCGTGGGCGCGGGCTTTGCCTCCAAGGCCCTGAGCCTGGACTACGCCTTCGTCCCTTACGGCGGGTTGGGCATTACGAACAGGTTCTCGGTCTCGGCGCGTTTCTAAGAAACGGAAAGAGGCCAGCCAGACGGGATCTGCCGGCCGGACACTGCGTTTCCGGCCGGTGGCGGGCGAGCAAAGCTCGCCCGCTCGAAAAGACGCTGATGGCGGGAATCAACTGAAACGCCCGCCCCAGAGCTGCGTAAGGAACTCCTGCCAGGGGAGGATCCGTATGCCGTCTGCGACGCGGGCGGTTTTCTCTCCCGAAACCAGGACATAATGCTTGAGGCCGCCTTCTTCGCGCAGGGCCTGCAAGCCCCTGAGGTCCTGCGGCGACACCGTCTTGCCGGCCTTCACCTCGACGGCGGTCGCGTCTCCCAGGATGAAGTCGACCTCGAAGCCGGAGGTCGACCGCCAATAGCGGACCTCGCCGGCCCCGCGATAGCCGGCGTAGGTCAAGAGCTCATGGTATAAGAAGTGCTCGAACGCCTCCCCGAACTCGGGGGAGCCTGGATTGATGCGCCCGCGATGCTGGAGCACCCGGGCCACGCCGGGATCGAAGAGGTAGAACTTCGAGGTGGTGATGGGCTTGCGGCGCAGGGACTTGCGCCACGCCGGGACTTCGTGCGCGAGCAAGGTGTCCTTCAGGATGTGGAAGTACTCCTGCACGGTGCTGCGCGCCACCTGGGCGTCGTTGGCGATGTTGGCGAAATTGACCATCTTGCCGTTGCACAGAGCGGCCACTTCCAGGAACCGGCTGAAGGCCGGGATGTTGCGGGTCAATCCCTCGGCGGCGATCTCCTCTTTGAGGTAGGTCCCCACGTAGGTCTTGAGATCCTCATCCGGATCGTCCGACAGGTAGATGGACGGCAGCAGGCCATGGTTGACGGCGCGCTCGAGATCGAAGGACTTCCCCAGCTCGGAGAAGCTGAGCGGGTGGAGCTGCCTGATCCTGGCCCGCCCTCCCAGCAGATTGACGCCGCCCCGGCGCAGCTTGCGGGCGCTGGAGCCGGTCAAGAGGAATCGGATGCCGCGCTCCTCGATGAGCAGATGGACTTCGTCGAGCAGGGAGGGGAGTTTTTGGACCTCGTCGATGACGACCAGGGAGTCCTGCGCCGTGCACTCTTCGCGTATGATGCTGTGGGAGCGGCTCAGGCGCAGGAAGGTGTCGTTGTCCAGCAGGTTGTAGGTCCGGATGCCCTTGAGGGTGTGCCGTATGAGCCAAGTCTTGCCCGTCTGCCTGGGACCGAAAAGGAAGCAGGACTTCTTCTTGAGCTCGGCTTGGATATCGAGACCGCGGATTACGTTCGTGAGCATGAATGGCGCCTGTGATCCTGGCGATTATGATAATAAACGCCGCCATACATGTCAATTATAATGTCGGCGGACGCGGGTCAAGGGGTCGTCCAGGCCGCATATTCAGCGCACGGCCGAGCCCCCCGACCCTCGGCCATATTGATATAATCCCCCGATGGAAAAGCCTCAAACCCCGGCCGCAGAGTCCCAAGGAGCCGAGCCCGAGACGGACTCCGAGGAAAGGACGCTGCGGGAGTCCACGCTCCATCCCGAGCGCATCCCCTACCGGGGGCCGGTCTTCCATTTCTTCTGGCCCTTCACCCGCTACATCGTGACCAGCCTTTCGGCGGTGGCTGCGGTGTTCTTCTTCAAGGTCCTCAACCGGACCATCGTCATCGGCAAGGAGAACGTGGGCGTGGAGCAGAACACGCTGCTCCTGCCCAACCATCAGAGCATGATCGACGGCTTCCTGGTGGGCGCGATGGTCTTCTTCCCGAGGAGCCTTCTCAAGCCCGAGCTCTTCCCATGGCTGCCGGCCGCATGGGAGAACTTCTTCGAGAACCCCGTCATGCGCTGGTTCTCCGACAACTGGCGCTGCATCCCGGTCAAGAAGGGGCGCAAGGACGTGGGCGCCATGCTGCGCATGGAGGCCTGCCTGCGCGACGGCATCATGATCGTGTTCCCGGAGGGGACCCGCACCCGCGACGGGAAGCTCCTGCCGCCGCGCTCGGGCATAGGCTACGTGATGCTCAAGACCCGGCCCAAGGCCATCCCGGTGTGCATGGACGGCATGAGCGGGCTCCAGCCCATCGGGCATTTCTGGCCGCGCGTGTTCCGAACCATCCTGATCTGCTACGGCAAGCCCGTGGACCTCGCGGAGTTCTATTCCCGGCCGGTCGGCCGGGAGGCGGCTCAGGACGCCATCGAGAAGGTGTTCGCCGAGGTCGGCCGCCTGCAGAAGGTCCTGGCCCGCTACCGGCGCGTCCGGCGCCGCCGGCTCGCCAAGCTGCCCTGGTTCTGCCGTCTTTACAAGCCCTGACCGGTCCTAGGGGTTCCCCCTATAAACGTTAGTAGGCCGTAGAGCCCAGTGCGGTTGGGCCATTTAACACCCTCCCGTTGGGACCCCCGGCCCATGATGGGTCCCTGGGCCTCTGTTACCATGATGCCAGGCACAGGAGGACAGCATCATGGACTGCCGCAATAACGAGATTGTCCGCAAGCACGGCGCCAAGGCCCTTTCTGCCTGGTCCGCGCGCCGTGTGACCACCAGCCTTTTTTTCGAGTCCGACAGCCGCAGCTACCTCTGGGTGACGGACCGCAGCGGCCGTTGCCTAGCCCGGAGATAAGAGCCCCGAGCGACCCATGAAGAACGCGCTGCCCGCCGTCCTGAAGCCGACCGCCCTCGCGGCGGTCCTGGTCTTCGGGGCGACGAGGGGAGCGGCCGCCAACGCCAGCATATCCGACGATTTTACGGCAATGAGCGGCTGGCTGAGCAGCCAGCTCGCCCAAGGTTTGGCTTTCAACGCGGGCGAGACCTTCGACCCGCCGCACGAGCTCAAGAGCCGCCGGGTCCAGCCGGACCTGAGCGTCGGTATCGGCAACATGCCTCTCAACCAGAAGAAATTCCCGCAGACTTCGGCCCTCACCCTCAACGGCGTCGACGCCGCGGGCTTCTTCCCGTCCTCCGTGCTCTTCCCCAACCTGTCCATGCACCTGCGCGCCGGCCTGCCCGGCCGCATGGACATGTCGGTCCGCTTCGACGACATGACCACCCCCTCCGGCTACCGCCTCTCGCCCACCATGACGGGCAAGGGCCAGAGCAACTCCATCGGGCTCGGCCTGCGCAAGCACTTCTTCGGCGGAGAGGGCCGGCCGATGCTGAGTCTGGGCGGCCATTTCAACCATGTCTACGGCTGGTTCAACCTGCACACCACCCGCGACATGATCATCATCACTGGCCCCGGCACGAGCATCGCCATCAACAACACCGTGGATGGCCAGCTGGCCTGGAACGTGTCCAGCTACGGCTTCAACGCGGTGCTCAGCGAGTCCTACCGCGGCTGGACCCCTTTCGTGGGCTGCGGCTACAACTACGTCACCGGCTCGGCGAGCGCGGCGCTGCAGATGGCGGCGACCACGTTGACCACGCAGAGCCAGGGGGGGGGCAGCGATCACCCGGAGCAGAACCAGGCGCGGTTCATGGGCGGCGTCGAGTTCGACCGGCCCTGGATGCACTTCTTCCTCAACGGCGAGATCAAGGCCGTCGGCGAGAACGCCGGGCATTCCTGGATCGCCATGCTGGGCGCGGCGCTGCCCTTCGAGATCGGCATGAACCTCATCCCCAAGCGCGCGGAACGCAATCCCGAACAGGCCGCGCCGGCCGTCGAGTACGGCGATTACGGCCTGCCGGTCGAGAAGTCGCCGGCCAAGAAGAATATCCGCCTGCCGGCCTCGGACAAGGCTCGCCAGGGGATGGTCATCATCGAGTGATATGATGCGCAAGGCCATCGCCGTTCTGCTGAGCTTGGCCCTGGTGGGGCTCTCCGCCGGGCTGGAGCCCTTGCAGGCCATGGCCGCGGAGGTGGCCCCGGTGCGGGTCAACGGCTCCGGCAACGGCGCGCCGGTGGTCCCGAACGCGGCGATAGGCGTCCAGCTCCAGCCGGCCGGCCTGAGCGTCTCTCCTTTGTCCGGACTGCAGGGGACCTTGGGCGCTCTTCCCTCAGCCCCCAAGGTGACGGTCCAGGGGATGCCGGCTCCCGTCGCCGGGCTTCTCCAGGCCCTGCCCCCGGCCCTGCCGGGGGCTCTCCCTGCCCCGGCGGCCCAGGCGCAGGCTGAGGCGCCGCAGACCCCTTTCCAGCAGACCATGCAGCGCCTGCAGGCGCCGTCCATGGTTCAGGATTCCCCGGCCCAGGCCGGCAGCGAGACCTCGGCCGACGCGGCCAACCGCGACTTCGCCCAGCGCCTGGGCGAGAAGGTCTCCGCGGCGGCGGATCTGGAAGGCCCGCTGGCGGTCCTCGGGCCTTCAGGCTTGGTGCCCGCCGCGCCAGGGAAGGTCTCCGCTGAGGATGTCCCTGTCTCTTTGCCCGCCCCAGTCCAGCCCGGCAAGCAGGCCAAGTCCCCGGTCTTCCCGGCCGTGGTCGCCGCGGTCGCGGCCTTGGTCTGGGAGGGCATCCGGGCCGCGGCTTCCTTGACCGGCGGGGCCGCCCTGCACGCCGCGGGCGCGGCTCCGCTCTACACGGTCCTGCAGGCTGCGGCCGGCGTCGCGGGCTTCACGGTGCTGGGCGTCGGCGCGGTCTTCGCCGCCGCAGCGCTGGCGGACATCGGCTCCTACGCCTACGGGATGTGGCGGGGCCGGCAGGTCACGGACGCGGATTTCTGGGATTTCGTGCGCGGCGAGGTCATGGTCGGCCGCATGGACGCGGGCGTCGCCGAGATGCTGCGGGTCCACCGGCCCGGCGGGATCTCCTGGAACATGGATTTCGGGTTCACGGCCAACGGCAGCATCCATATGCGGCCCGAGCTCGCGGCCACTCCGTGGCTCTTCCGCCAGGTCCTCAGCCATGAGCTCCGCCATCTGCGCGGCGGCCCCCAGCGCGGGCCCCCGGCCGGCCGCATCCGGGGCCTCTGGCGCCATTTCGTCTCCGAGCTCTCCGCCCGGGCGGGGGAGTTCAAGGCCGCCAAGCGGATCGCGCGCACCCGCATCCCGGTCCTGGAGCGGGCCCTGCGCCTGGCCCAGCTCTCCTTGGCCCTGGCCAAGCCCTACGACGTGCTGGTGGTCAACGCGGGCTCCGCGGAACTCGAGAACCCGGCCGTCTACCAGGCCCTCTCGGGCGGCCAGGCCCGCGTCTCGGTGGTCAAGGGCGCCGACCCCCAGGCGGTCCTGGGCGACGCCAAGAACGCGCGCCGTTTCCAGGCCGTGGTCCTGGACCAGTCCTCCGTCCTGCTGCCGGAGGAGAAGTCCGCGGATTCCCAGCGCCTGAGCCAGGCCCTGGAGCAGCTCGACGACCTCTTCGTGCTGGCCACGCGCCTGGTGCCGCAGACCGGGGCCTTCTCCGATAACGCCGCCCACGCCCAGCGCTACCAGAGCCTGGCCGCCGTGGCCCGGGGCCTCGACCCCCGCGACAAGAAGGCGCGGGACAAGTTCGAGAAGCTGGTGCGCGAGTTCTGGCAGGACATCGCCGCGACGCGCCTGAAGGGCATCAAGGCCGCCGACCTCATGGCCTCCCTTTATGACTCCATGCCCAACAAGGGCGTCGCCTTCCTGCCTTTCGGGCCCGAGGCCGCGGGCCTGCCGGTCTGGGAGAAGCTCCTGCGCTTCTGGGAGGCCAAGGACGGGGGCCAGTTCCGCCTCGTGCGCGTGGACCTGGAGAACGGCGGCCACATCCTCATCTTGCGCAAGATCGAGGCGCGGGTGGGGCTCTGGCTGCGGCCGCAGAAGGGCTTCCTCGCCGTCACCATCCCGGACGCGGACGCCTCCAGCGAGGCCCGCGAGTCGGCGCGCACGGCGCTCTCCGCCGCGGGGTTCTCCGACCAGCTCGCCAAGTTCGACGAGCTGGGAGTCGAGATCCGCCACGTCTTCGGCGCGGACGTGGGCCGCCAGGAGATCTACGTGACCGTGCCGCGGCGCAACGCCGGCGCGATCCGGCGCTTCGTCTCCGCCGCCGCCATGGACGTGGGAGCCTCGCAGGCCAACTTCGAGCCGCACCTCTTCGAGTCCGCGGAGCTGCACAAGGTCAAGCCGGTCTGGCAGGCGGGCATCACGGGCGCCGACGGCACCATCATGTGGATCGACACCGGGGCGGACAAGACCCACCCGGACTTCGAGGGGCGCCTGGACGTGGTGGACATGGTCAACGAGGGCCCGGAGGATTGGATCGGGCACGGCACCCACGTGGCGGGGATCTCGATCTCGGGGGGGGCTGCCTACACCGGCATGGCCAAGGCCGCCCACGGCATCATGGCCAAGGTCTTCTCCCGCGAGAACCCCGGCGCCTCGGACGGCGAGATCATGGGCGCGGCGGCCATCGGCATGCAGAAGGGCGTCGACGTCATCAACCTGAGCCTGGGCAGCAAGGGCTCCTCCAGCGACAACCTGGCCACCTTCTTCTCCCAGCTCACGCACCAGAAGAACGCCAACGGGGAGTACCCCTTCGTGGCGGCCAGCGCGGGCAACTCCGGGCCCTTCGACCAGACCCTGAGCCAGCCCGCGGCGGGCGAGGACGTCTTCGCCACCGCGGCCGCGGCCGTGGGCGAGGATGACCACGCCCCGGAGATATCCTTCTTCAGCTCGGTCGGGCCGGACGTGGACAAGCGTTACGCGGTCAAGCGCGTGCGCCTCAAGCCCGACGCCACGACCAAGGGCGGCAACGTCACCACGGAGCCGGGCTCTCCCAACGTCTATCGCCTGGGCGTCTACTCCGCCAAGTCCAAGGACATGCCCAAGAATCCCTCGGACACGGCGGACGGCAAGCACACGGCCATGTCCGGGACCTCCATGGCCTCGCCCATGCTGGCTGGCATCGCGCTGCTGGTCCGGCTGGCGCTGCGCGTGACCGGGGCCGAGACTCCCTTCGTCAAGGAGCACCTGCCCCTGGTCCTCAAGGCCGTGATCATGCGCACCGCCGACGACATGCGGGTGCCGGTCTGGTTCCAGGGCGCGGGCTTCGTCAACGCCTGGGCCGCCGTGAAGCTCGTGGCCGAGTCGGTGGGCTATGTCCTGGGAAACCGGGCGGCGCGGCTCTGGGCCACGGTCAAGGGCGCCCAGGCCCCACCGTCCGCCGACGCCTTCGAGTGGGTCGCGCGCTATGAGAAGGTCCTGGCGCTCGAGGACAAGGTCTACAGCGCCGCCGAGCTGGCCAAGACCGAGGCCAAGGCCCGCTTCGACGACGCCAGCCAGGGCGACGCGGAGGACGGCGAGACCGCGGTCGACTCCCGCAAAGCCTCGGGCGACGCCGTCGCGGCCGAGGTGAGCGCCAAATTCAACTCGGCCCGGGCCGAGGTCCTCGCCGACATCCTGGCCGCGCTTCAGGACCCGGTCTGGCTGGTGCGGCGGCAGGCGGCCATGGCGCTGCTGAACCTCAAGACCCCCGAGGCGGTCATGCCTCTGGCCGAGGCGGCCCTGCACGACGCGGACGGCCGCGTGCGGCAGATGGCTTTCCTGGCCCTGGCGGAGAACACCAGCCACGCCGCGGATGTCATGCTGCAGAAGGCCTCGCAGAGCCCGCTCTGGGACGTGGCGGTCTATGCGGCTTTCGCTTTGGCCCGGCACGGCGACCGGTCCGCGGTCGAGCGCATCAGCGCGCAACTGGCCAGCGCCGACAAGGCCGTGCGCTTCTCCGCGACGTGGCTCCTGGGCCAGCTGGGGGACAAGGCCTCGGCGGTCGAGGCCGAGGCCCTCGCAGCCTCGGTCAAGAACGCCTCCGAGCGGGGCAACATCCGCCACGTGGCCGCCGCGGCCCTCTCCAACATGGCCGCGGACCAGCCGGCCGCGGTCAGCGACCCCGTCATCAAGGACCTCCTGGAGGCCTCCGGGCCCCAGAACCTCGCCTTGACCCGCACCGTGGCCAAGTTCTTCCCGATCGCCTTGCGCAACAAGGCCCTGGTGGCCCGGTTGCGGGCCGAGCCGCTCAGATCCGTGGTGGCCGATTTCGTGCTCAGGAACCGCGCCGCGGTGGGACGGCCGGGCGCGCTGGGCGACCTGGTCAGCCTCCTGGCGCGGGTGGTCAACATCCCCTTGGACATGCCCACGCCGGTGCCGGACCCCTCCGGCGCGGGCGTGGCCGGCGTGGATCCCGCCCTCGGAGACCTCGACGTCATCGTCGGCCTGCCTGAGGGCCGGGAGCTCTCCGCGTACCGCGGCAGCGCCGGAGCGGCCGAGTCTCTGGCCGAGGCGGGCCTGGCCCAGGACCTTCTGGGCAGGTTCAGCGCCAGCTTCCAGGCCGGCCTGCCCGTCTCGCGGGCCCTCTGGCTGAGCGTCCCGGCTCACAAGCTCTTCGCCCTGAGCCTGGAGCTGCGGCACGCGGGCTACTCCGTGAGCCTGTCCCAGCCCGAGCACAGCCTTTCCCGGACCGCGGCCTCCGAGGGCCTACCCTTGGTCGGCGCCCTGACGCTCGAACTCGGCGACGGCGCTCCGGCCATCCCGCCCGGCGCGGACCTCGCCTTCGTGCGCGTCACGGCGGCGAAGGCCGTCTCCGAGGCCAAGGTCATGGCCGCTTTGGAGGCCATCCGTGCCCAGGCCGGCGACACTCTGCGCAAGCCCGTGGTGGTCTCGGTGAGCCTGGGCAGCCAGGCGGCTGCGGGCTCCGGGGCTCTGGCCGGGCTCATCGACCGCCTGCTGCTCGACAACGTGGGCGTGGTCCTGCCGGCGGGCAACGAAGGTCCGGCCGAAGGCACCGTCTCGGCGCTGGCCAAGGACAGCCTCGCCGTGGTCGTGGCCGCCGCCGGCAAGACCGAGGGCCTGGAGAGCTACTCCGCGCGAGGCTCGGCACAGGCTCCGGTCATCTCATGGGCCGACCTGGTCGATGACCTGGGCTCGGCCCTGCCCAGCTTGCAGGCGGCCGCGGTCTCGGCCGCGCGCGCCATCCTGGGTGAGGACCCGTCGCTGCCGGCCCAGTCGCTCATGCCCGCCGCGGTGGGGACCGGCGCGGCCGCCGAGAACACCGCGATCAAGCTCGCCCGCATGGCCCGCCGCATGGCCGAGACCTATTCGGAGCATGGCTCCACGCTGCCTTCCGGCTGGTTCTTCTATCTGGCCGACATCGTCCGGCGGACTTTGAGCCCGCTGCCCGGCCGCGGCTCTTTCGAGGCGGGCGGCGGGGTCTTCGACCATCCGGAGAAAGCGCTGGAGCTGCTGGAGACGCGGCTCCTCGACCCGGTGGCCGCGGAGCAGGAGGCGCTGTCCCTGTCCCGGGCGGCTCGGGCGCGGTACCATGCGAACCGGGCGGCCGGCACCCCGGCCCAGGCCGCGCACAAGGCGGTCTTCAGCGCCGCCCAGGCGGTAGCCGGCCAGATCATGGCCCAGCCGCGGCTCATCGCCGCCGCCGCCGAACTGACCCGGCGCCTGGCCGGCCGCGACTTCCGGCCCGCGAGCGTCGTCCCTCAGGACGGCCTGGCCTACGTCCGGCAGCTCCGGGCGGTCCTGGCCGCGGGCAGGCAGACCGCCGGCGGCCCCATCAATCCCTTCGTCTTCCGCAAGACCTCGGGCGGCATGGTGGCGGCCCGGGCCGCGGGGCTGGAGGGCTTCCTCTACTCCAAGCTCGAGCTCTCCCGCGCCGGGACCTTGGACCTCCGCGAGCTCGACAACTATTTCCGCTACCTCGCAGACCTGCTGGCGGGGGACTCGTGGACCAAGGGCTTGCGCCGCGACCTCGATACGATCCGGACTTCCGACGCGGCCGCGGCCGAGAAGAACCGGCTCCTCGACGCGCGCCTGGCCGCCGCGGTCAGAGAGTATCAGACCGAGCTGCGGGCCGCGGACGCCTCCAACTGGTTCCGGGGCGCGGGCCTCTACGAGCTTTCAGCGAAGGACTACGGCTTCGCCGCGACCGAGAAGAAGTTCTTCGAACTCCTCGACGAGAGCGAGTTGCGGCGCATCCAGGCGTCAGCCCACGTGGACACGCTCCTGCTCAAGACCAGCTTCTCGGGAAGCTCCGAAGAGGCCTTCCGGCGGCTGGTGCGGCGGGTCCATTCCTTGGGCCTGAAGATCGCCGTGGAGTGGACGGGTGCGGAGCCTTTCGACGACGTCCGGGCCGCGGACCTGGGCGTGGACGCCGTGCACCGGGGCGGGAGCTACTTTGTCGGCGGCCAGGAGCTGGGCCGGGACCGGGAGGCGCTGCCCGAGGCGCTGGCCAGCCGGGACGCGGACCGCGTCCGCGCCGCCCTGCGGGACGCGGCGTTCTCAGCCTGGCAGCGCGGCGGTCCGGCGGACATGAGCGTCATCTCCTTGCGGCGCCTGGGGCGGCTCGGAAGGGGCTCCCTTTTGATGGCGATGCTGCTGCGGCCCGTGGTCCTCAAGACCGAGACCGATGAGGATTCGCTGCCCGCCGGGCCGGTCGCCGACCTCTTGCGCGAGTTCCTGCGCTTCGCGTCCGCCCGGTCTGCGGAGTACCGGGACCTCCTGGCGCGGGGGGCCATGGAGGTGCTCGACACCGATCCGGGCACGCCGGTCGTGGCCTACACCCTCAGCGCGGCTTCCGGGGCCAGGCGCAAGACCGTGCTCGCCGCGGCCAACTTGGCGGATCGGCGGGCCCACGGCTTGTTCCGGTTCAAGGCGGCGCAGTCGGGTTTGGACGAGTTCGCGCCGGCCGCCGACAAGACCTACACCCTGCGCGACCTGGCCAACGCTGACGCCGACGGGCAACCCGTGACCTACACCCGGTCCGGCCAGGAACTCCTGGAGAAGGGGCTCTACATCGAGCTCGACGGCGGCGGGGTGCACCTCTTCGAGGTCGCGGAAGCTCCCTGAGCCGAGCCGGCGCTCAGCAGCCTCCGCCCGCGGGCGTCACTCCCCGCTCTTGACCTTCCGCTGTATCTCGTCGTAGTAGCGGTCCGCCTCCTCCAAGCTCGCGAAGTACTGCTCTTCGGGCACGATCTGGGCGATCTCGAAGACCCTCTGGACCGGCGGCTGCATGTTGCTGACCATGAATACGCCCGACGCGAGGTCCTGCCTGGCCTTGAAGATCACGCGCAAGCCCATGCTGCTGATGTACTCCAGTCGGGCCAGGTCCAGGACCAAGCCCCGGACCGGCGCACCCCTGAGCGTGGCGAGCTTCTGCTCCAGCTGGGGCGCGGTCGCGGTGTCCAGCCTGCCCGTCAAAGACAGTTCGAAGAAACAGGGCTTGCGCTCCCGCATGACGATCTGAAGTGGCATCTTGGCATCCTCCTGGCGCAGATGTCCATCGCCCGGGCCGTGGATTCCAACACGGGAGATCCCATCCGCCTTTCGACTAAAGCCGTTATCTCTGGTCCGGCTCAGCCGCCGCAGCAACCATTCGATTGCGGCGTCTGGGGGACGCTGGTGGTGTTGTTGGTATTCTGGTTGACGTTGACGTTCACATTGGCGTTGGCATTCTGGTTGACGTTGGCGTTCACGTTGACGTTGACGTTGCTATTGTTATTGCTGTTGTTGTTGCCGTCAAGCTGTTTCGCATGGGCCTTCCCTGCCGAGAGGCCCATGATCCCCAGCGCAACGACAGAAAACACGATGACTGACAGCCGATAGAACCTTGCTTTCATTTTCAATCTCCAAGTCTTGCGAATTGAACCCCCTCAGTATAACTCCCGAAAGACACGCCATGCAAGAGACCGTTATCTCTCACCCCTTGCAGTAGGGCTTGGTCAGGTGTATGCTATTTTATCGAAATCACTGGAGTGAGGGGCGTGGCGACGGGCTCGAAGCGCAGGGGTATTTCTATACATCTTAAGGCCCAATATGGGCTGGGCCCATTAATGGTGTTACCGGACCTTGATGGCCCAGGTTGACTTGGCGGTCCCCGGCTACACTCCTAATAAGGATACGCGACCGGCAGAGAGTATGTCCCAAAGCAACAGCCGAAACGGTCTCAGGAAAGCGCTGAGCGCGCTCATCATCAACGCCCTACTGTTCACCCAGCAGGGCTTCGCGCTCCAGGCCTTCGCCCAGACCAAGGTCGAGGCGGTCACAGCCGCCCCCGGGACCGGTTCCGTCGGCTCCGTCGGCACATCCTTGGGCTCGGCCTCTTCCCTCTCCGGCGCCAACCTCGCCCCTGCCGCAATCCTGACTCTGTCCCAGCCCGGCCTCAGCGCCGTGCCCACGGTCATCCCCCAGGTCGCGAACCCCGCTCCGATCCTGAGCGCCGGGCCGGCTCCCGTCGCCGCGCCGGCGGCCTCCCCCGTCCCGGCCAAGGCGGCGACATCGGCGCGCCTGACCAAGGTCGCTGAGAGCCTCCAGCCCGAGCTCAAGACTCTGGCCGGCCCCGAGGCCCAGGCCGACCAGGCCCAAGGCGCGGGCGAGCGCGTCATGGCCAAGGCCCTCGGCCAGAGTACCCAGGACCTGCCCGAGCTGGCCGAGCCCGCCTCCGCCGCCGGGACTTCGTACTCCGGCGCCAAGGTCCACGCCGCTCTGCGCAAAGGCGCGCAAGGCCCGGCAGCCCGACAGGGCCGGGACGGCTCCTGGTGGAAAGACCCCGCCTCCCAGCATGTCGCGGTCACCGTCCCGCTCTACGCCCTGCGCCGCGCCGAGGGCGACCCGGGCATCGGCAAGTTCACGGACTTCGGCGCCTACTACCGCGACGTGCTCGCCGCGCAAGGCGTCGACACCATCCATCTCCTGCCCCATTTCGCGGTGCTCGACGAGAGCCCCTACGCGCCGGTGAGCCTCTACGCCTTGAACGAGAGCAACGTGGACTGGGCGGTCGTCGACGAGGTCAAAGGTGACCCGGCCCTGCTGGCCAAGCTCGCGGTGGCGGACCAGGCCGACCGGCAGGCGGTCAACTACAAGGCCCTCTGGAGCCGCGAGGAAGCGGTGGCGCAGGAGGCCTACCGCAATTTCCAGCGCGACCACATGTCGCGCGGCACCTCCCGGTCCAAGGACTATCTGGCCTTCCTCAAGGAGAACGCCTACTGGCTCAACGACTACGCGGAGTTCATGACTTTGTCCCGGATCATCGGCAAGCCGTCCTTGCAGTGGACCAAGAACGAAGAGACCGGCGCCCGGCACGATCCGCGCTTCATCCTGCTCAAGAACACCCATTTCTATGCCCAATGGAACGCCTTCCGGCAGTTCGGCGACGCCATGGACACGATCCACCAGGCGGGCGGCCACGTGCTCTTCGACATCCCCATGTTCCGCGCCAAGAACTCGGTGGACTCCTGGAAGCATCCCGAGTACTTCAAGGACCTCAAGACCCGCAACCCGGGGATCAAGAACCAGTGGATCAACGAGGACTGGCTGGACCTGGCCCTGTGGGATTGGACCAGGCTCAAGGGCGAGGGCTACCGGCCCATGCTCGAGCCGTTCCGCCACTGGCTCAACCTGGGCTTCGACGGCGCGCGGGTGGACGCTCTGCATTTCGCCTACAATTTCGGCAACGGCCAACTGGCCAGCGGCGACGAGCCGGGAGACGATTACGTCTCCGCTTTGGGTGAGGTGCTCAAGGCCGGCGACGCCTTCCCCCTGGCCGAGGCTTTCGAGGGCAAGGCCGACAACGCGCAGCGCTACGGCTTCGTCACGGTGTACGGGGATTGGAAGAAGCTGAGCTCGCACGACGACCCCCGCAGCGAGGGCTTCATGGCGCGCCTGCTGGACCTGAGCCGGCAGGGCGGCTCCGGCAAGAACGGCCGATTCGTGGGCTACACCTTGGGCGACGAGTGGAACGACCCGGTCCCGGTGAAGGTGGTCAAGGACGGCAATTCCTACTGGCGCTACCGCATCCCCTTGCCTGCGGACCCCGACTACAAGAGCCGGGCGCGCGCCGACAACCGCGGACAGATGGGGGGCTGGAAGGCCATGCAGGAAGGCAACGTCTGGAAGGCCGCAGAATCGCTCTGGACCGCCTTCAAGGCCGCGGGCGACACGTTCGTGAAGCACTTCAACGGCTCCGTGCAGATCTGGGCCGCGAGCCTGGACTGGTTCCAAGAGGAATGGGGCCGCGACACCTTCATCTCCTTGCCGGGCCTGCTGCTCTCCACCGGCCGCTCCGCCGAGGCCAAGGAGAACATGCGCAACTTCGCCAGGTACGAGCACAACGGGCTGATCCCGAACCGCATCTGGGACGCTTCGCGCTGGTCGCCGGCCAAGCCCGACGGGGTGGAGTACAACACGGTGGACGGCTCCATGTGGTTCGTGCAGGCGGTCAAGAAGTACGCGGAGACCACCCAGGACGCCGCTTTCGTCGCGGAGATGCTGCCGGTCCTGCGGCGCGTGATGGAGCGCTACGCTTCGGGCACGGGCTACGACCGCTACGGCCGCTTCAACCGGATCTATATGGACACGGACGGGCTGATCGTGAGCCCGGCCCAGGCCACCTGGATGGACGCCGACCCGGAGGGACGCGACCAGCCCGTGACACCGCGCAACGGCAAGGCCGTGGAGATCAACGCCCTTTGGTACGCGAACCTGCGCTTCCTGGCCCGGCTGGAGCGCCAAGCCGGCCGCGACGCCGCGGCCCGGGCCTTGGACTCCCGCGCGGACCTGGCCAAGAAGTCCTTCAACGAGAAATTCTGGTTCGCCACCGAGGACAACAAGAAGGCCTGGGGCGGCTCGGGCGGGGCTCTGGCCGACGTGGTGGAAGGCGACCCGCACGGGCAGGCGATCCGGCCGAACATGCTCTTCGCGGTGAGCGCCGGCGAGGACCTGCTCAGCCCGGAGCGGCAGGCGGCCGTGGTGCAGGCCGCGACCCGGGATTTGTTGACGCCTTACGGGATGCGCACCCTGTCTTACCGCGACAGCGGCTATCACGCGACCTACGACACCTCGAAGCCTCCGCTCGAGAAGGACCAGGCCTACCACCAGGGCACGGTGTGGCCTTGGCTGCTGGGCTCCTACGTGGACGCCTTGGCGCGCGTGCGCCGGGCCCAGGGCTGGGACGAAGGCCGCATCCGCGAAGAAGTCGGCGGGATCATGACTCCCTTGGCCGAGTTCCTGGTGAGCCGGCCCGAGGGGTCATTGCCCGAGGTCTTCGACGGCGGCCGGCCGCAGGAAGCCCTGCAGCGCTTCTCCTTGGCCGACCCGCTGGGCCTGCGCGACGTCATCGTCAAGATCCTGCGCGGCCAGAACCGGGGCGGCACGCGCGCGCAGGCCTGGAGCGTGGCCGAGGCCATCCGCGTGCTGGCGGAGTACGGCCTGGCCCCCATCGCCCCGCGGCCGTAGCCCTACGGCTCGCAGCAGAGCATCGTCCCCAGGTCGGGGAGGTCGAAGGGCTTGGGCATGAATGAGCCGAGCTTGGCTTTCCTGACCTTGGTCTCGTTGGCGGGCTCGCCGCTCATCATCACGACCTTGAGGGGGGGGTCCTGGTCCCGCAGGCGCCTGGCGACCTCGATGCCGTCGGGCCCGCCGCCCAGGTCCACGTCGGCCAGGAGCATGTGGAACTTGCCGACCTCGAAGGCCTCCAGGGCCGCCGCGCCGCTGCCGGCGGCGACCACCTCCCAGCCCAGCTTGGTTCTGAAGTAGAAGCTGAGCAGCTCCAGCAGCGAGGCCTCGTCCTCCACGATCAGGATGCGTTTGGGCTCCACGGCCATAGGTCCGATAAGTATAGGGTCGGACCCGAGGAATTTCAAGGGGGGGCCCTAGGATTTGACCGGATTCTATTCGCGGCGCGGCTCGGCCCCGGGCTGCTCGAAGAGCTGCAGCAGGCAGAAGAGGACGCCCTTGTCGTGGGGCTTGTCCCCGATGCGCTCGGAGGCGAGCCGGCGCAGGCCGAGGCGCTCCACCCGCAGCCCGTAGTCCTCGCGCACGGCCAGATCCGCGGCGGTCCCGTAGCCGTGGGCGAGCAGGAGCCGGCCGCCCGGCTCCAGGCGGGAGAGCAGGCGCTTGAGGAACAGCTCGAAGGCCTTCTCATACGAGGGCCCCTTGGTCGGGGCCGGCAGGTAGTAGAGCACCTCGGCCATCACCATGAGGTCGTAGGACTTCTCGGGCTGCCAGGTCCGCACGTTGGCCTGCACCCACTCCACGTGCGGCGCCCCCACCAGCCGGCGCGCCCGGCCCAAAGCGGCCTCGGAGAGGTCGAGGGCGGTCACCTTGTCGCAGATCCCGGCCAAAGACCTGGTGAAGTGCCCCTCGGCGCAGCCCACCTCCAGGGCGCTGCGGAAGCGCCGGCCCGCGAGCAGCCCGGCCATGCGCTCGAAGCGCGTCAGCTCGTAGGGGGAGGTGGCGTACTCGTAGGGGTCCGCACCCCGCCGGAACACGCGCCGTAGCTTGTCCCGGGCCGTGAAGTCATGGCGGGCCAGCATGAGGCGCTCAAGCAGCTTGAGGTCGTAGCGGGCGACCAGGCTCTGGACCCACCTGGCCTCGATGAGGCGCTTGAGCATCCCCGGGATTCTAGCAATTATCGTCCGGCGCCGGTCCGGAGCTCCGCGCTACGGCTGCGCTTGCGGCGGCGCCTGCGGCGGCAGCTTCTTTCCCGGCGGCAGCTTCTGCCCCTGTGGCGGCGGCGGCAGCTTCTTTGCTGGCGGCAGCTTCTGCTCCTGCGGCGGCGGCGGCGCCTGCAAGGCTCCCTTGCAATCGATGACGGACTTCTTGAAATTCTCGCGATGCAGCGTCTCGCAGTCGGTGACGCTGTCGTTGAGGATGTTCTCGAGGAACTCCTTCTCGCTCCGGATCTTATCGACGGCCTCGGGTTGGGACGATTCGGCCGAGACGAGCTGGCCTGCGAGCGCCTTCTTGGCGGCCTTGAGGTAGGCGAGCTTGGCGGTCAGGCGCTTGAGCTTGACGACCATGGCCTTCTCACCGGCGGAGTCGAGGGTCTTGCCCGCCGCGTCATTGAGCTTGGACTTCCAGGCCTTGTCGATCGCGACCCTGTCGCCGACCTCCTTGAGCACTGCCTTGCCGGTCGTGGGATTCTTCATGTCCTCGGGATCGCAGGCGACGACCTTCCCGGCCTGCGCCTTGCAGGCCACCACGGTCTCGACCTTGCCTTCGACCTCGGGGCCTTCGACCTCCACGCCGATGAGGACGTCTGGGCCCGCGCCCTTGGCGGCCTGGTCCTTGGCGGGGGGACCTTTCTGGGCTTGGTCGGAGCCCTGGGCTTTGTGGCCGGGCTCATCGGCGCAGGCGGCCGGCGACGACAAGAACGCGGCGCAAAGGACGGCGAAGATGGTCTTCATTCGTTCCTCCGGTGCGGCAGCGATGCTCCCACCGGCCAACTATAGCAGAAAGGCGCAGACCTGGCAAACCGGGATCAGCCCCCCGGCTCCATCCTCAAGGCCGGCCGGTTAACCGAGATTTTATCCGGACTTTACCGGATATTTTGTTTTCCGCAACAAATCCCTCGGCGCGAGGGCCTAAAATATACCGCCGGACCTGGTCCGGCGGTATATGCGGAGACTGCTCCTCGTCGAAGACGACGCCGATGCCTGCAGCTTCATCAAGTACGTGCTGGAGCAGGAGGAGTTCGACGTCCAGGTGGCGCGCACCGCGGGGGAGGCCCGCGCGGCTCTGGCGGGCAGCCCTGCGGACCTGGTCGTGATAGACCGCGGGCTGCCGGACGGCGACGGCATCGAGCTCTGCCGGGAGATGCGGGAGCGGCCCAACTTGGCGCGCACCCGCGTCATGTTCCTGACCGCGAGCAAGACCCCCGCCGACATCGAGGACGGCTTCGCCGCGGGCGCCGACGACTACCTGAGCAAGCCCTTCAGCTTCATCGAGTTCTTGGCCCGCATCAAGGCCCTGCTGCGGCGCGACCCCGGCTCCGGCGAGCTCCTGACCGAGCCCGACGGCGCGGCTTCCTGAGACCCGGGCCGGCCAGCCGGTCGATGGCTTCCAGATAGGAGCCGATCCCTTTGCCGCTGATCGCGGCTAGGCAGGCCGGGGCGATGACCGAGCGGCGGCGGAAGGGCTCGCGTCTCTTGACGTCCGTCAGATGGACTTCGATGGTGGCGACGCCGATGGCGGCCACCGCGTCGCGCAGAGCGTAGGAGTAGTGCGCATAGGCGCCCGGGTTGAAGACCACGCCTTGGGCCCAGCGGCGGTTCTTGTGCAGCAGGTCGATCAAAGTCCCCTCGCAGTTGGACTGGTAGATGCGCAAGGTCGCTCTGCGTTTCCTGGCGTAGGCGCGCAGATGGGCGTTGAGCTGGGCCAAGGTCATGGTGCCGTAGACCTTGGGCTCGCGCTCTCCCAGCAGGTTCAGGTTGGGGCCGTGCAGGACCAATATCCTCATCTGAGTCCTCCTAGGATGAAGCGCACCGCCTCGCGCACTTCGCGCTCCGGCACGCGGTCGGTGACGTAGGGCCGGCCCACGGACTTGAGCAGCACGAAGCGTAGCCGCCCCCGGCGGGCCTTCTTGTCGCGGCGCAGGATCGCCATCACCGCCGATTCGCTCAGGCGCAGCCGGGGCACGGGGAAGGACTCGAGGCAGTCGGCCAGGCGCGAGAGCCGCAGCGCGGCGCGCATGCCGCAGACCACGGCCTCGCCGTGGCGCAGCCGGCCCGCGGCCGCCGTCTCCAGGGCGTGGCCGATCGTGTGCCCGAAATTGAGGACCTCGCGTATGCCCTTGGTCTCGCGCTCGTCCTTGGCGACGACGCGGAACTTGAGCGCCGCGCAACGCCTGACCACCGGCTCGAGTCCGCGGGCCGGCCTCAGCAGCGCCGGGTCGCAGATCAGGCCGTATTTGAGGACCTCTCCGAGGCCCGAGGCCAGCTCCCGCAGGGGCAAGGTGTCCAGGAAGTCCGTGTCGCAGACCACGGCCCGGGGCTGGTGGAAGGCTCCCACGAGGTTCTTGCCCTCGGCCAGGTCGATGGCGGTCTTGCCGCCGATGCCGGCGTCCACCTGGCCCACGAGGGTCGTGGGCATGCCGATCCAGGCTATGCCGCGCATGTAGACCGCGGCGGCAAAGCCCGCAGCGTCGGTGACCGAGCCTCCGCCCAGGGCCAGGAGGACCGAGTCCCGGCCCAGGCCTTGGCGCAGCATGTGTTTCATGAGCTTTGCGACCGCGTCCCAGGTCTTGGCCTTTTCGCCTCCGGGCAGGAGGTGCAGGCTGGTCCGGGCCCCGGCGCGGCGCAGGGCCTTGGCGACCGGCGCACCGTGCAGGCGCCAGGCCTTGGGCTCGGAGACCAGCATGAGGCGTGTGCGGGGGGGGAGCCCCTTGAGCCAGCGCCGGGGCTGCTGGGCCAGACCGCGTCCGACGAGGATCATGGGGCTCATCATAGCAAACCCCCTATCTGCGCGGCGGCCTGGGCCGGGGTCCGACGAGTCGTCGAGACCACCCGGTCCGCGTCCCGGTAAAGCCCTCGTCTCCGGGCCAGAAGACGGCGCAGTCTCTCCCGCCGCCCCGCTCCTGCGCCCAAGAGGGGACGCTTGCCGTCGTCCGGGCGCAGGCGCGACCACAGCGCCGCCTCAGAGCAGCTCAGGCTCACCAGGAGGCCGGTCTTGCGGACCAGGAGCCGGTTGGAGCGCCGCAGGAGCGTGCCGCCGCCCAGAGCCACCACCGCCGCCTTGCGCGCCGCGGCGCGGCGCAGCGCGGCCGACTCCAGGCGGCGGAATGATCGCTCTCCCCTCTGGAAGAGCTCGCGGATGGGCCTTCCCGCGGCGCGCTCGACTTCGCTGTCGAGGTCCACGAAGGGCCGCCGCAGCCTGCGGGCGAGGCTGCGGCCGACCGAGGTCTTGCCCGCGCCCATGAAGCCGGTCAGGTAGATGAGGTCAGGCATTTCCGGGGGTCACTTCCTGAGCGACCGCAGGCGCGGCAGGATCTCCCGCATGGAGTCGCCGCCTGTCTTATCGAGCAAGGCGTCGGCCAGGACCAAGGCGACCAAGGCCTCGGAGATGACGGCCGCCGCGGGCACGGCGCACACGTCCGAGCGCAGCACCGGCGCCGGGGCGGCCCGGCCGGTCCGGAGGTCCACGGAAGGCAGGGGCTTCATCAAGGTGGGGAGGGGCTTCATGGCCGCGCTCAGGAGCAGGGGCTCGCCCGTGGTCATGCCCCCGTCTATGCCTCCGGAGCGGTTGCTGCGATAGGCGGCCCGGCCCGCCTTCCAGTAGTAGGGGTCCAGAGCCCGGGAACCGGGGAGGGCCGCGGCCTCGAAGCCCAGGCCCACGGCCACGGCCTTGATGCCGTTGAGAGCCATGAGCGCCGCGGCCAGGCGCCCGTCGAGACGCCGGTCCCAATGGGCATAGCTGCCCAAACCCGGGGGCAGGCCGTCGGCCCAGACCTCGAAGACGCCGCCCAGGGTGTCGCCGGCGCGGCCGGCGCGCTCGATGGCGCCGACCATGCGGCGCGAGGCCGTCGGGTCCGTGGCGCGCACCGGCGAGGCATCGGCCCGGGAATTGAGCCGCGAGACCGGGCCGGGCCGGGATGAGCGGTCGGCCTCCGGGCCGATGGACAGGACGCGGCTGGCCACGCAGATGCCGCAGGCTTCCAGGAAGCGCTTGGCCGCCGCGCCCAAGGCCGTGCGGGCCGCTGTCTCCCGCGCGCTGGCTCGCTCCATGACGTCGCGCAGGTCCGTGAAGCCGTACTTGCGGGCGCCTGCGAGGTCGGCATGTCCGGGCCGCGGGACCGTGAGGACGGGCTCCCGTCCGCCGCCGTGGTCGGAGTTGGGTATGCGTACCGCCAGGGGAGAGCCCAAGGTGCGGCCGCGCCGCACTCCGCCGAGCAGCTCCACGCGGTCGGCCTCGAGACCTTGGCGGGAACTGCGGCCGCAGCCGAGCTTGCGGCGGGCCAGTTCGGCCTGGATGTCCGCGGCCGAGAGCTCCAGCCCCGCGGGCAGGCCTTCGAGTATGCCCACCAGAGCGGGGCCGTGGGATTCTCCTGCGGTGAGGAATCTCAGGGGCATGATAGTCTCTCCAGGAGGCGGCCTTTCAGGGCGGCGCGCCGGGGGGCGCCCAGGGATCCGAACCAGAACTCCCAGGAGCGCAGGGCTTGGGACACGAGCATGCCGCTGCCTCCCAGCACGCTGGCGCCCAGGCGCCGGGCCTGGCGCTGGAAAGCGGTGCGGCGGCCGTAGACCAGGTCCAAGGCCAGGCCGCAGCCCGGCCAGTCGCCAGGAGCGGGCGAGCGGTCAGGGAACCCGGCCATGCCCAAGGGTGTGGCGTTGACGGCCAGGTCCGCGGCTCCGGCCCGGCCCGCGGCGAAGACGGTGCCCGGGAAGCTCGCGGCCAGCGCGCGGGCCAAGGCCCGGGCCGCTTCGGGCCGGCGCGCGGCGATGGTCACGCGGCGGGCGCGCAGGCGGCCCAAAGCGCAGAGCACGGCCCGGGCCGCGCCGCCCGCGCCGAAGACCAGGGCATCGCGGCCCGCGGCCGAGAACCCCGACTCCCGCAAGGCGTCCGCGAAGCCCGCGGCGTCCGTATTGTGGCCGATGAGGCGGCCTTGGCTGCAGCGCAGCGCGTTGACCGCGCCGGCCAGCCGGGCTTCCGGCGTGAGCGCGTCGAGCAGGGGAACGATGGCCACCTTGTGGGGCACCGTCACGTTGCCGCCCAGCATGCCGGACCAGCGCATGAGCTCCACGGCGCAGGCCAGCCTCTCGGGGAGGACGTCGCAGGCGCGGTAGAGCACCTTGCGCCGGGTCAGACCGCCGAGGCCGGCCATGAGGCGCGGAGACATGGAATGCGCGACGGGGTGTCCCAGCAGGCAGAGCTTTACGGGTTCTTTGGGCATGAACGAGGTCCGGCCAAGTCCCGACATTCTACCAATAACGAAGGGGGGTGGCCGGGCATTTCGCCTGAAAGCCATGTGACTGCCTGACAAATCCTGACAAAACACCTCTTGTGGAGAACGTCGGGTGCATCCATAATCTAAGTGCGGACCCTTGCTGGAGCCAGAATGGATAGATGCCGATCGGCCTGCTTTTTGGCCGTTCTGACGATTTTCGCTTTTGAGCCTGGCGGCGCCCGCGCTTCCGCAGGGGCGGCGCCCCAGGCCAAGCGGTCTGCCGGGCTCTACCAGAAGGGGGCGCGGGCCTACGCTCAAGGGGACCTCGACGCTGCCTTGGCCGCCTACCGGGAGGTCCTGAAAGAAGACCCTGAAGACCCCACGGCCGAGCTCGCCGTCGGGCGCATCGAGATGGAGCTGGCGGCCCGGCGAGCGGCTGCCGCGAGAGCCGCTGCGGCCGGGGACCTGCATCGGCAAGCCGCGGACCTCGACAGCCTCGTCCTTGACCACCTCTACGACTGGTTCTTCTTCGAACGCACGCTGGGAGATGCCCAAGCCGACTTGGGGACCCTGCAAGCCCGCAGCGGGATGGTCGCCCAGTTCATGGCGGAGCGCAGGTTGGCGCTCAGCCGGGCCGGCCGATTCCCCAAGGAGCGGGAGCTGCGGGCTTTGGTCCGCAGGCTGCCTACCAGTTGAGCCGGCACGCCTCATAGGACTTTTGTCTCCGCCTTCTGGGTCTTCCGCTCCTCGTAAAACAGCGTTCCCAGCCGCATACTTTGGGTATGGAGACAAGGCTCAAGTCCTTCTGGGTCGCGGCCCTGCTTTTCTTCTGCGGTTCCCTCCAAGCGGCCACCCTCCGCATCGCCCCGGTCTCCGGCCCGGTCGCGCCCGTGATCCAGGTCCCCCTGGGCGCTGCTTTCCTCTCCTCCGGCCGGCTCGAAACGCATTCCCTTTCCCCGCAGGCGCTCGTCCCCGGTCTCCTGGCCCCCTCTGTCCCGGTCCCGCAGGTCCAGCCGCTCGCCGCAGCGCCCGCCTTGCTGCCGTCCCCAGCCCCGGCCGTCACCTTCGCGCAGCGCCTGAACAAGGTGGACTCCCAACTCGCCGCCCCGCTGGCCGCAGCGGCGGACGAGAAGTCCGGGTCCGATTCCTCATACCAGGCCGGCCGGAAAATCGAAGAGGTGCTCACCGGCCAGGCCCCGGACCTGCCTCCGGCCGGGCCCGCCGCGGAGCTCAGCGAAACCCAGGAGTCCTGGCTGCGGGGCAACCTCGTGCAGGGGCCCGCGCCAATATTGACCGAGACCGGCTTCCAGGCCTTGGTTAACAACGACGCCGCCGCCATGGACCAGATCCTGCCCTGGCTCAAGGATACCCCCAACGCTCTGCCCACCATGCTCTCCTCCATCTACCAAGCCTTGAGCCGCGTGGTCTCAGCCGAGGGGATGAGCGGCTCCGAGCGCGCGGCCCTGGCTCAGGCCCTCGATGACCGCTTCGCCGCGGCGCTCGAGACTCTGAGCCGCAGCGCGGCCCTGAGCAACAGCCAGCGCGACGTCCTCTCCGAGGTCAACGGCCGGTTCCTGCGCAACTACGCCGCTTTGAACGAGCTCGCCCATCACCGGCAGGCCGCAGGCAGCTTCAGCGCCCTGCAGAAGAGCGCCCTCTCCTTGGTCGCCCCTTCCCAGCAGCAGACCTTCGCCGAGGATCGCTGGATGCTCCAGCCGCCCTTGCCCGTGGCGCAGCGCGGCGTGGGCGAGGACCGCGAGGAGCGCATCCTCCTGGGCACCACCGAGACGGAGCGCAACATCAAGGACTGGCAGTTCTACCTGGAGAAATACCTCTCCCGCTACCGCATCGCGCTGCGCGAGCCCCGCTTCTCCCAGCGCCTGCGCGACCAGATGACCCAGGTCCTGAGCACCTATCTGGGCCGCTTCTTCCAGACCCAGGGGGCCCTGCATTCCAATCTGGAGCGCATAACGGGCTTCTCCTTGCACACCAGCTTCACCAACCCGAAGTCCATCACGGCCCGGGCCCGCCGCGTGGTGTGGATTCCGGACAACGCCGATCTGCGCCTGGTCCCGGAGCCGGGCGGCTACCGGGTCGAGGCGGCCTTCGAGACCGACATCCAGGACGACGCGGTGCTCAAGACGGTGAAGGCCTCCATCGAGGAGTATTGGAACGGCCGCTTCGAGTTCGGCGGCCGGGAGTCCTCGTTCCGGGTCTCGGTCAGCATCAGGAAGCTGACCCCCGGCCAGGAATTCTCGGCGGGCAGCCTGCGCATACTCGACAGCCGCTCCGGGGTCAGCCACGCCACGCGCGACGCCATCGTGCTCGACCGCAACCTGCGCTACGACGTCCCGGCCCATGAGTTCGGGCACATCCTGGGGCTCGCCGACGAGTACCGGGAGGGCTACGATCCCGACCTGTCGGCCGCGGTCATGCTGCAGAACCACGCCAGCATCATGGGCTCGCCCAACGGCAAGGTCCTGCCCCGCCACCTCAAGACCGTCTACCAGCTCCTGCGGCGCCGCAGCCTGCGGCCCTAGCCCCAATGCCGGTCACTTAGTGGCACGAAGTTGTTGTGCCATGACGAAAGACGGCGACTTTATTTGCAAATTTGTCATATTTTTCAATCACTTCTAGCAAATCCACCGCCAGCGCTGGAGGTATTGCTTAATTTATCGTTATTTCATAAATAGAATTAGCATTTCAGGTCGCCATCCAGATCACTGAGACTTCGGCCCAGTACTCTCTCTTCCTGCGCTCACGGCGCTTGGCGCCGCGAGCCGCGCGCGCCCCATTCCGCCTGCGCGCGCAACTTCATGAAGATCCAAGGGATCGGGAAGTGACCCAGCACTCAGAATCCTCATAGGGTCGGCGCGACAGAGGAATATCGTCGATCGGGATAG
>JAPLKL010000034.1 GCA_026388095.1 Elusimicrobiota bacterium
AGGTAGACGTGCAGGCCCGAGCGGCCCTATGCTAGACTGACGCGACGCCCAGCGTCGCTACGCTCCGATAGTGGACGGCATGGACCGGACGCGTGGTCGGCATGAACCGAAACGCTGGTCGGCTTGCCCGGATTACGCATTCACGCTCAAGAACGGCCTGCGCGAAGCCTCAGGCCGCTTCCTGGTGGGGGACGGCAACCAGTCCAACTACGTGGCCGGAGGCGAGGTCACCAAGACCATCAAGACCTCCCAGGGCAAGGGCGCGGAATACAAGAAGTACGGCGTCATCGTCAACTGCCTGCCCACCCTCAACCCCGACGGGCAGCACGTGCGCGTGGAATGCCAGTTCGAGATCTCGGGCCCGGGACGGAAGAACCCGGACCTCGAGGCCTGGGACCTCGACACCTTCCAATACCAGGCCGGCTTCGTGGCCGAGTTGGGCAAGCCCCTCGCCCTGGTCGACGAGACGGACCGCCGCGTCCAGGTCACGGTCAGCCGGGCGCCCTAGCCCCAATGCCGGTCACTTAAGGTCCGCTTCCGTCGGCCGCTGCCGTTAAGACCCTCGGAACCCCGTAGGGGTTCCGAGGCCGGCGCGACGATATTCCTCTGTCGCGCCGACCCTATGAGGATTCTGAGTGCTGGGTCACTTCCGGCGCCAAGCGCCGAGAGGGCACGAAGAGAGAGTATTGGGCCGAAGTCTCAGTGATCTGGATGGCGACCTGAAATGCTGATTCTATTTATGGAATAACGATAAATTTAGCAATACCTCCAGCGCTGGCGGCATATGCACATTGCTCACCCTCGGACGAGACTTCACTTCGCAGATTCTCGGATTGATTCGGATTGAGCGGCTCAAGCGCATATGCCGCCAATTTTAACTTCAATGGGATCCCTTTTGTGTTTTTCCCGACGGTGAGCCGGTCTGGGCGGCCCTCCGTCATCTTCGCCGGCCTTCTGATTTCCTTGACGGCCTCCCGTTTCCCTCACATTTTCAAAAAATTGTTCTTTATTTTGCAGCGCTATTCACATCGCGCGCGCGATGTGAATAGCACCGATATTTTCAGCGTTATTTTTCTAAAAACGTAGGACCATCTGCCCTCGCATGACGCTCGATTGCGCCTCATTCGTACTTGCATGAGAGGCCCTCATCCATCAGACACAGGTCGGACACGACCGACGCGGCACATGCGCATCGATCACCATCGGACCAGGCTTAGTCGTCGAGAATAGATGACGGGGACCGTGGTCCGCGCCCTCGGATCGACACCTCTGGCAACGGGCATCGTAAATCCCCGGATTGGGTGACTGATAATCATCTGCCAGCAGCGCTGGAGGTGGAGGGGCTAGAAGTGATGGGGGAATATGAAAAATTGGCACATCAAGTCGCCGTCTTTCGTCATAGCACAAAACTGCGTGCCGCTAAGTGACCGGCATTGCCCCTAGCCCCCGCCCGGACCGCAGCCTACGAGCCCTTCTCGTCTGACGCGTCCGCAGCCTCGGGCGGACTACGCTCTTCCTTGCGTCGATCGCCCGAGATCTCCACGGCGATCGCGGCGGCCTGCTCTGCGGGCACGCCCTCTGTCCGGCGCTCGTACTCATCCTCCGAGCGCTCGTCCCCGACGCGCTGCTCCACATCTGCGACCTGTTCCTGCTGACCCGGCAGCTCGACGCGAAGCTCCTCGATGAGCATCATGACCGTGGCTGCGACAGGCAGCGCGAGGAGCGCGCCGGGGATCCCCATCAACGTCCCCCCCGCCAGAAGCGCGAAGAGCACGACGGACGGCGGCAGGCGCAGCGCCCGTCCATAAATGCGGGGGACGAGCACGCGGCTCTCGAACTCCTCGTACGCGAGCATGATCGACAGGACGACGGCCACGACGACCGGGCCGCGAGCCAGCGCCGCAAGGGCCATCGGCCCTATCGAGAGCAGGGCGCCGATGTAGGGCAGGACATCGGCGACGCCGGCGAACACGGCCAGCGCCAAAGCGTGCGGCACGCCGCACGCCACCAGGAGGATGAACGAGAAGACCGCGATGAGCAGGCACGTGATCAATTGACCGCGGATGTAGGCGCCGACGATCGTCTCCAGATTCATCAGCACGCGGGCGAGGCGTATATGGTGCGAGCGAGGGACGACCGCGAAAAGCCCGCCCCGCAGCCGGTCGCGATCGATCATGATGTAGAGCGCGAGGAAGATGGCGCTGGCCCCGTACGCGGCGATCTCGAAGATGCGCATCGAGAAGGCGAAGGCCCTTACGTTGAGCGTACTCGCGGGAGCGCCGTATTTGACGCTGCGCAGCCAGCCCGCCAGCGGCACGGTCAGGTTGGAGCGGTCGAGATGATCCGCCAGGCGCGCGCGAAACGCGGGCTCTTGCTCGACCAGCGCCGAGGCCTGCGCCAGCAAGGTCGGGAACGTCAGCGTCACGACGAGAGTCGCGGCCACGAAGAGGAGTATGAAGACGAGCGCGATCGCCAGGCCGCGCTTGACCCGCCGCGCCTCCAGCCAGCTGACGGCCGAACTCATCGTCCCGACGATGAGAAGAGCGACGACGAGCACCAGGAAGACCGGCCAAAGCTGGATCAGCAGCCACAGGCAGGCCAAAACGAGGATGAGCTGGATCATCGTCGCGGGAGACAACTCCAAGCGCACCACGCGCGTCTTCTTGTCAGCGGAGGGCCGGCTCCCGGGGAGCGGCGGAACGCCGGCCGCATCGGACTGGGTCTCTCTATCCATGTTCTATCCCTCGGGCATCCCACGATCGTCGCCGCCGGATGACACGCGACTCTAACAGATTGCCCGGCGGCTGTCAACGCGGCGTCCGACGACGATTTCTGGATGCTTGCGTGACCTTTCCAAAATTGATAAATTTTATCGCCAGCAATCGCCGAGCCTGACCACGGAGGTGCCGAGATGGCGTTCTTCATAGGCCGTGACCGGGAAGCCCGCAGAGCCTACGGATTCGACGAGATCGCGCTGGTCCCGGGCGACGTGACCGTCAACCCCGACGAAGTCGACATCAGCCTCGCCATCGGGGACGTCAAGCTCGCCATCCCCTTCCTCGCCTCGGCCATGGACGGCGTCGTGGACGTCCCCTTCGCCATCGCCATGGGCAAGGCCGGCGGCCTCGGGGTCCTGAACCTCGACGGCATCAACTCCCGCTACGAGAAGCCCCGCGAGGTGCTCACCACCATCGCGGCCGCCAACCCCGAGGAGGCCACCAAGCTCCTCCAGGAGGTCTACCGCAAGCCGGTCCAGGAAGACCTCATCGCCGAGCGCGTCAAGGAGATCAAGCGCGCCAAGGTCCCCTGCGCGGTCTCCTGCATCCCGCAGAACGCGGAGCGCTTCGGCGCCATCGCGGAGAAGGCGGGCTGCGACCTCTTCGTGGTCCAGTCCACCGTGGCCACGGTCCGGCACAAGGCCTCCCGCTACAAGCCTTTCGAAATCGCCCGCTTCATTAAGGAGAGGGACATCCCGGTCGTGGTCGGCAACGTGGTCACCTACTCCGTGGCCGTGGAGCTCATGGAGGCCGGCGCCGCCGGCCTGCTCGTGGGCGTGGGCCCGGGAGCGGCCTGCACCACCCGCGGGGTGCTCGGCCTGGGCGTGCCCCAGGTCACCGCCACCGTGGACTGCGCCGCGGAGCGCGACTACCATTACAAGCGCTGCGGCCGCTACGTCCCCATGATCACGGACGGCGGCATGTCCACGGGCGGCGACATCTGCAAGGCGGTCGCCTGCGGCTCGGACGGCGTCATGGTCGGCTCGGCCTTCGCGCGCACCAAGGAAGCCCCCGGACAGGGCTACCACTGGGGCATGGCCACCCCGCACGCCAACCTGCCGCGCGGCACCCGCATCCAAGTCGGCATCACGGGCACTTTGGAGGAGATCCTCTTCGGCCCCTCCCGGCTCGACGACGGCTCCCAGAACCTGGTCGGAGCCCTGCGCACCTGCATGGGCTCCGTCGGGGCCACCACCATCCGCGAGATGCAGACCACGGAGATCGTCATCGCGCCCTCCATCAAGACCGAAGGCAAGCTCTTCCAGAAGGCCCAGCGCATCGGGATGGGCAAGGGATGAGAATGCCTTCAGCGCCGAAGGCGCTGAAGCCGACCGTCCCCCTAGGAGGGGGACGGTCGTTCCGTCAGGGTGGCCATGCGGACATCCTGATCCTGGACTTCGGGAGCCAGTACACCCAGCTCATCGCCCGCCGCCTGCGCGAGCTCGAGGTCTACGCCGAGATCCTGCCCTACTCCGCGACTCCGGAGCAGATCCGCGGCCGCAACCCGGCCGGCATCATCCTCTCCGGCGGCCCGGATTCCGTGCACCGCAGCGGCTCCCCCCGGCCCGACCCGGAGGTGTTCCGGATGGGCCTGCCCATCCTGGGCATCTGCTACGGCATGCAGCTGCTGGTCTCTTTGCACGGCGGCCGCGTCGCGCCGACCCGCCGCCGCGAATACGGCCACGCCGACGTGACGCTCACGGGCGCCACGCCGCTCTTCACCGGAGTGCCCAAGCGCCTGCAGGTCTGGATGAGCCACGGCGACGGCGCCCAGAACCTGCGCAACGGCTTCAAGGTCCTCGCCCGCACCGGAACCGCGCCTTACGCGGCCATCGGCGACGAAAGCCGCCGCTGGTACGGGGTCCAGTTCCACCCCGAGGTCGCGCACACCCCCCAGGGGGGCCGCATCCTGGAGAATTTCGCGCGCCGCATCTGCGGTCTCTCCCGAAGATGGACCATGGCTTCCTTGCTCAAGAGCCAGGTCGCGGAGATCCGCGCCCAGGTCGGCGACGACCAGGTCGTCTGCGGCCTCTCCGGCGGGGTGGACAGCTCCGTGGCCGCCGCCCTCATCGCCCTTGCCATCGGCAAGCGCCTGCACTGCATCTTCGTGGACACCGGGCTCCTGCGCCTGGATGACCGGCAGCGCGTGGAGAAGTATCTCGGCGGAGCCCTGGGCCTCGACATCAAGACCGTGGATGCCTCGGCCCTCTTCCTCAAGCGCCTGGCCGGCGTCAGCGACCCGGAGCGCAAGCGCAAGATCATCGGCAAGACCTTCATCGAAGTCTTCGAGCGCGAGGCCAAGCGCCTGCGCGACGTCTCGTTTTTGGCCCAGGGCACCCTCTATCCCGACGTGATCGAGTCCGTCTCCGTGCACGGCCCGTCGGCGGTCATCAAGAGCCACCACAACGTGGGAGGGCTGCCCAAACACATGAGGCTCAAGCTGGTGGAGCCCCTGCGCTTCCTGTTCAAGGACGAGGTCCGGCGCCTGGGCCGGGAGATGAGGCTGCCCGCGGACATCCTGGGCTGCCACCCCTTCCCCGGCCCCGGCTTGGCCATCCGCGTCCTGGGCGCCGTCGACAGGACCCGGCTCAAGGTCCTGGCCGAGGCCGACGCCATCCTGCGCGAGGAGTTGCACGCCTCGGGCTGGTACGACAAGGTCTGGCAGGCCTTCACCGTGCTCCTGCCCGTCTGCTCCGTGGGGGTCATGGGCGACTCCCGGACCTACGAGGACACCGTGGTCCTGCGCAGCGTGGACAGCCGGGACGGCATGACCGCGGACTGGTCGCGCCTGCCCGCCGAGCTCATCGCCAAGATCTCCAGCCGCATCGTCAGCGAAGTCAAGGGCGTCAACCGGGTGGTCTACGACGTCACCTCCAAGCCCCCGGCGACCATCGAATGGGAATGAAGACGCCTACGCTGGAAGACGGCATCAAAGGTCTCACGCTGCTGCGCCGCGGCAAGGTCCGCGACGTCTACGACCTGGGAGAGCGCCTGCTCATCGTGGCCACGGACCGCATCTCGGCCTTCGACCATATCCTGCCCACGGCCGTGCCGGGCAAGGGCCAGGTGCTGACGCAGGTCAGCGCCTTCTGGTTCCGCAAGACGGCGCCGCTGCTGCCCAACCATCTCATATCCGCGGACCTCGCCGAGATCCGCCGCGAGCTGCCCGCGCAGGTGCGCCTGGGCGACGAGTTCGCGGGCCGCGTCACGCTGGCGCGCAAGGCCCGCCGGGTGGACGCCGAATGCGTGGTGCGCGGCTACCTGGCCGGCTCCGGCTGGAAGGAGTATCTCAAGACCGGCGCGGTCTGCGGGCACCGGCTGCCCGCGGGCCTGCGGGAGGCGGAGCGCCTGCCCGAGCCCATCTTCACGCCCTCCACCAAGGCCGAAGAGGGCCACGATGAGAACATCACCCGCGGGCGGCTCGCCGACCTCGTGGGCGCGGACACCGCCCGGCAGCTCGAAGCGGCCGCCCTCAAGCTCTACGGCTTCGGCGCCGATTTCCTGGCCCCGCGCGGCGTGATCCTGGCCGACACCAAGTTCGAGTTCGGCTTCCTGGGAGGCACGCTCATCGTCATCGACGAGATGCTGACCCCGGACTCTTCCCGCCTCTGGCCCGCCGCGAGCTACCGGCCCGGGAGCTCCCCCGAGAGTTTCGACAAGCAGTTCGTGCGCGACCATCTGGAACGCGTCCGTTGGGACAAGGCCTCGCCCGCGCCCGCCCTGCCCGCCGAAGTCGTGGCCGGCACGGCGCAGCGCTACGAGGAATTCCTCAGGATCGTCACAGGATGAAGCCCATGAGCGACAAGACAGACGTCTTGACCAAAGAGGCGCCGCAGGCCGCCGGCGCCGGCCCCGGCAATTACCTGGTGGAGGTCAGCCTCAAGCCCGACTTCACCGACTCCGAGGGACTCTCCGCCCAGTGGCTGCTCCACTGCGCCGGGCTGCCGGCGCGCGCGGTGCGCGTGGGACGGCTCTACGACCTGCGCGGGCCGCTCAACCTCGGCCATGTCCACGTGGCCGCGCGCGAACTGCTCTGCGACTGCGTGACCCAGGAGTTCCGCATCTGCCACAGCGCCTGCGCCGCGCCCCACAACGGCTGCCTCTGGCGCGTGGAGGTCTGGCTCAAGCCCACGGTCACGGACACGGTCGCAGAGACCGTGCGCGCGGCGCTGCGCGACCTGGGCATGCCCGACGTGTCCGTGCGCTGCGGGATGTCCTACCACATCGCGGGTAATTGCGGCCGCCACCAGCTCGACAAGGCGGTGGGCCGGTCGCTCGCCAATCCCATCGTCCACCGCTTCAGCCTGCACGAGGCTCATTGATGCCGATCCACACCGCCGCGCCGCCGCCGCCGGCTGCCGAGACCGTGCCGTTCTGCGGCCTGCAGCCGCAGGACCTGCGGGCCCTGAACGTCAGCCACGGCTGGTCGCTCAATGCTCCCGAGCTGGCCGCCATCCAGGCCCATTTCCGGGCCCTCAAGCGCGAGCCGTCCTTGGCGGAGCTGGAGACCTTGGCCCAGACCTGGTCCGAGCACTGCAAGCACAAGACCTTCACCAGCCCCATCCGCTTCAGCGACGGCAAGAAGACCCGCCTCATCAAGAGCCTCATCGAGGAGACCATCTTCAAGGCCACCAAGCAGCTCGCCCGCCCGTGGTGCCTCTCGGTGTTCAAGGACAACGCGGGCATCGTGGCCTTCGGCCCCAAGTGGGCCCTGGCCTTCAAGGTCGAGACCCACAACCACCCCAGCGCCATCGAGCCCTACGGAGGGGCCGAAACCGGGGTGGGCGGCGTCATCCGCGACGTCATGGGCGCGGGGTTGGGCGCCAAGCCGGTCTTGAACACCGACGTCTTCTGCTTCGCCCCCCCGGACTACGACGGCCCCTTGCCCGAGGGCGCCCTGCACCCGCGCCGGGTCTTCAACGGCGTGGTCGCCGGCGTGCGCGACTACGGCAACCGCATGGGCATCCCCACGGCCGCAGGCGGCCTGTGGTTCGATGACGACTATCGCCTCAACCCGCTGGTCTTCTGCGGCACCGTCGGGATCATGCCCACCTGGGCCGTGCGCAAGGAGGTCAAGCCGGGCGACCTCATCGTGGCGGCCGGCGGGCGCACGGGCCGCGACGGCCTGCACGGCGCCACCTTCTCCTCCGCGGCCTTGGAAGGGGCCCAGCTCTCCGCCGTGCAGATCGGGCACGCCATCAACGAGAAGAAGCTCCTCGACGCCCTGCTGGCGGCCCGCGACAAGAAGCTCTACCGCGGCGTGACCGATTGCGGCGCCGGCGGCTTCTCCTCGGCCATCGGGGAGCTCGCGGCCGAGTGCGGGGCGCGCGTGCGCCTGGAGGCCGCGCGGTTGAAGGTCTCCGACTTGTCCCCCTGGGAGATCTGGCTCTCCGAATCCCAGGAGCGCATGGTCTTCGCCGTGCCCCCGCGCAGCCTCAAGGCCTTCGCCGAGGTCTTCGCCTGCGAGGACTGCGAGACCGCGGTCCTGGGCGAGTTCACCTCCACCGGCCGCCTCCAGGTCACCCATGCCGGGACCTCCGTGGTGGACCTGGACATGCGCTTCCTGCACGACGGGCTGCCCCGCTGCGAGCGCGCCGCGCTCTGGGCCCCCCAGAAGCCGGCGCCGGCCAAGGCCTCGGCGCACAAGAAGAGCCTGGCCCAGATCCTCACAGAGGGCCTCGGCCACCTCAACGTCTGCAGCCGGGAATGGGTCATACGGCAGTACGACCACGAAGTGCAGGGCGGCACGGTCATCAAGCCCCTGCAAGGCATCCGTCACGACGGCCCCGGAGACGCCTGCGTCATCTGGCCCCATGCCGCCACCGGCGATCCTTCCGACCACCAGGGCTTCGCGGTCAGCCACGGCCTCAATCCGGCCTACGGCAAGATCGACCCTTATCGCATGGCCCTGGCCTGCGCCGACGAGGCCCTGCGCAACCTCCTCTGCGTGGGCGCCGACATCTCCCGCGCGGCCTTCCTCGACAACTTCTGCTGGGCGAGTCCCGATGACCCGGCCCAGTTGGGGGCCCTGGTGCGCGCCGCGGAGGGCTGCCGCGACGCGGCCCTGGGCTTCGGCGTGCCCTTCATCTCCGGCAAGGACAGCCTCTACAATCAGACCAAGGACGTCAACGGCAAGGACCTCGCCATCCCGGGGACCTTGCTCATCTCGGCCCTGGCCCCGGTCGCCGACGTGCGCAAGGCCCTGACCATGGAGATCAAGGGGCCGGGCAACGCCCTCTACCTCGTGGGCTGGACCGCCGAAGAGCTGGGCGGCTCTTTGTTCCACCAGGTGTGCGGTCGCTGCGCCAGCTGCGCCGCGCCGGCCGTGGACACCCGCGCCGCTCTGGCCGCCTTCAAGGCCGTGCAGTCGGCCCTGGCCAAAGGCCTGGTCCTCTCCGCGCACGACCTTTCCGACGGCGGCCTCGGCGTCGCGGCCGCCGAGATGTGCTTCACGGGCGAGTCCGGAGCCAGCCTGGACCTCGACGAGGTCCCGCGCCGCTCCCCCATCTATTCCGACGAAGTCCTGCTCTTCTCCGAGAGCGCCAGCCGCATCCTGCTCGAGGTGTCCCCGGAGCACGAGGCGGCCTTCCTCAAGGCGCTGCGCGGCGCGCCGGTCAAGCGCGTGGGGACGACCATGGCCAATCCCGTGCTCAAGGTGACCGGCCTCGACGGCCGGGTCGCTTTGGAGGCCGCGCTCTGCGACCTCAAGAGCGCCTGGCAGCTAGGCCTGCCCCGGAGGCTGGGATGAAGCGCCCCAAAGTCCTCGTCCTGCGCGCGGCCGGGACCAACTGCGACCTGGAGACGGCCGAAGCCTTCGCCTTGGTGGGCGGAGCAGCGGAGCGCGTGCACATCGACCGCATCCGCACCGGCAAGACCAAGCTCATGGACTTCGACATCCTGATCCTGCCCGGCGGCTTCTCCTACAGCGATGACGTGGGCGCGGGCCGCATACTCGCCAACCAGCTCAAGCTCTACTTCAAGGAGCTGCGCAACTTCGTGCGCCTGGGGCGGCCGGTGCTGGGCATCTGCAACGGCTTCCAAGCCTTGGTCAAGGCCGGTCTGCTGCCCCTCTCCCACGGCGAGCAGACCGCGGGGTTCACGGCCAACGATTCCGGCCGATTCGAGGCGCGCTGGGTCCACCTGCGCCTCAACACCCAGAGCTCGTGCCTGTTCTTCAAGGGCCTGCCCGAGATGATCGAGCTGCCCGTGGCGCACGGGGAGGGCAAGCTGGTCCTGAAGTCCCCCCGCCAGCTCGAGGAGCTCAAGAAGAACAAGTCCATCGCCATGCAGTACGTCAGCGACGACGGCAAGCTCGCGGGCTACCCGGCCAACCCCAACGGCTCGATCTTCAACATCGCGGCCCTGACCAACCCCGAAGGCAACTGTCTGGGCATGATGCCGCATCCGGAACGCTACACCACGAGGTTCCAGCATCCCAGCTGGACCCGGCAGACCTTCGTCAAGGAGGGCGTGGGCCTGGAGATGTTCCGCAACGCCGTGGAGTATTGCCGAGGCTAGAGTCCATTGTGCGGAATCGTCGGGATAGCTGATTCGCCGCAGGCCGCCCAGCTCGCGCACCTGGGCCTCTTCGCGCTGCAGCACCGCGGGCAGGAATCCGCGGGGATCGTGTCCGCCTACCGCTCCGAGCTGCGCCCGCACGTGGGCATGGGCCTGGTCTCCGAGGTCTTCGACCACGCGATCCTGCAGGCCCTGACCGGAGAGAGCGCCATCGGCCATGTGCGCTACTCCACGACCGGCGCCAGCCATCTCAAGAACGCCCAGCCCCTGCTCTTCAAGACCACCCACGGGCCCATCGCCATCGCGCACAACGGCAACCTGACCAACGCCGCCCGCCTGCGCCGCAGCCTCGAGCACCGCGGCGCCATCTTCCAGTCCGACACGGACACCGAGATCATCGCGCACCTGCTGGCCCGCGAGCCGGGCCCCGTGGAGGAGGCCTTGGTCGCCAGCCTGCGGCAGGTGGAGGGCTCCGGCTGCCTGCTCATCCTCACCCCCGACAAGCTCATCGCGGCGCGCGACCCCCACGGCTTCCGGCCCCTGGTGCTGGGGGACCTGGACGGGACCGCGATCCTGGCCTCCGAGACCTCGGCCTTGAACCTGCTCAAAGCCCGGCTCGTCCGGGAGGTCGCGCCCGGCGAGGTCCTGGTGCTGGAGAAAGGCCGCAGCCGCAGCCTCAAGCCCTTCGCCCCGGTGAAGCTCTCGCGCTGCGTCTTCGAGCAGGTCTACCTGGCCCGGCCGGACTCCAACATCTTCGGCCGCAACGTCCAGGCCGTGCGGCGCGAGCTGGGCCGGGAGCTGGCCCGCCAGACCAAGGGCCTCAAGGCCGACGTGGTGGTGCCGGTCCCGGATTCCGGCGTCTCGGCGGCCCTGGGCTTCTCCGACGAGTCCGGCATCCCCTTCGAGATGGGCCTGGTGCGCAGCCACTACGTCAGCCGCACCTTCATCAAGCCCAGCCAGGAGCTGCGCGAGCTCGCCGCGGAGCTCAAGCTCGCCCCGGTGCCCGAGACCCTGCAGGGCAAGCGGGTGGTGCTGGTCGACGACTCCATCGTGCGGGGCACCACCTCGCTCAAGATCACCAAGAGCCTGCGCCGGGCCGGCGCCCGCGAGGTCCACATGGCGGTCTCCAGCCCCCCCATCATCTCCCCCTGCTACTACGGCATCGACACGCCCTCCTGCGCGGAGCTCATCGCCAGCCGGCGCTCCGTGCCGGAGATCCGCCGCTTCCTGGAAGTGGACAGCCTCCACTATCTTGACCTGGGGCGCATGCTCAGGGCGGCAGGCGGGGGCGACGCCTCCGGCTTCTGCTCGGCCTGCTTCACCGGGAAATACCCCACGTCCATCCCCGAAGCCAAGCCGCAGGGGCGCAAGGGCAGGAAGGCGGCCGCGCGATGAAGGTCCTCATCCTGGGCTCCGGCGGGCGCGAGCACGCCTTGGCCTGGAAGGCGGCGCAGAGCCGCCTGGTGCAGAAGCTCTACTGCGCCCCGGGCTCCGACGCCATCTCCGCTTTGGCCGAGTGCATCCCGCTGGACTGCTGCGACGCCACCGAGGTGGCCGGGTTCTGCGCGGAGAAGGGCGTGGACCTCGTCATCGTTGGCCCCGAGGGGCCGCTGGCCGCGGGCGTAGCCGACGTCCTGCGCCGGGCCGGGGTCCGGGTCTTCGGGCCGGGCCAGGCCGCGGCCAGGCTGGAGTCCTCCAAGGCCTTCGCCAAGGACTTCTTGGCCCGCCATCACATCCCCACGGCCCGCGGCCGCTGCTGCGCGAGCGTGGAAGAGGCGGCGGCCGCTTTGGAGGCCATGAAGTTCCCTCTGGTGGTCAAGGCCGACGGCCTGGCCGCGGGCAAGGGCGTGCGCGTCTGCGCCGACCGCGAGGAGGCCGAGGAGACGGTCGAGGACTTCATGAGCCTCAAGACCCTCCAGGCCGCGGGCGAGACCGTGGTCATCGAGGAGTGCCTCTCGGGCCCGGAGCTCTCGGCGCTGGCCCTGACGGACGCAAAGACCTACAAGCTCCTGCCCCACAGCCGCGACCACAAGCGCCTGCTCGACGGCGACAAGGGCCCCAACACCGGCGGCATGGGCGCCTTCGCCCCGGTCGAGACCGGCCCGGAGCTCGAGTCGGCCATCCGCGCGATCTTCGACGCGGCCTTGGCCGGCCTGCGCGCCGACGGGCTGGATTACCGCGGCGTGCTCTACGCCGGCCTGATGCTCACGGCCCAGGGCCCCAAGGTCCTCGAGTTCAACTGCCGCTTCGGCGACCCGGAGACGCAGGCGCTCATGCCCCTTCTGGACTGCGACCTGGTGGCGCTGACTTTGGCCTGCGCGGAGGGGCGCCTGGGCCCGGCCGAGCTCAAGGTCCGGCCGGGGGCCTGCGTCTGCGTGACGCTCGCCTCCGAGAACTACCCGCGCGCGCCCATGACCGGCCGGCCCATCACGGGCCTGGAGGATTTCCCGGAGAGCCCGGACCTGAGGCTCTTCCACGCCGGGACCGCCCGCCCCGGCGGGCGCTGGACCACGACGGGCGGCCGGGTGCTGGGCGTGACCGCCTGGGGCCCGGACGCCTCGGCCGCGCGGCGCCGCGCCTATGAGGGCGTCTCGCGCGTCTGTTTCGACGGGATGCACTACCGCCGCGACATCGCAGGCGAGCTGCTGGCGCTCCGATGAAGCCAGCTCTGGTCGGGATCCTGATGGGCAGCCGCAGCGACTGGGAAGCCATGAAGTCGGCCGCGGACATGCTCGAGAAATTCGGCGTGGCGCACGAATGCCGGATCCTCTCCGCGCACCGGGCGCCGGACGCCGTAGCCCGCTACGCGGCCTCGGCCGAAGGCCGGGGCCTGCGGGTGCTCATCGCGGGCGCGGGCGGGGCCGCGCACCTGGCGGGCGTGGCGGCGGCCAAGACGATCCTGCCGGTGCTGGGAGTGCCCATGGCCTCCAAGCACCTCGGGGGGCTGGATTCCCTGCTCTCCACCGTGCAGATGCCCAAAGGCGTTCCGGTGGCCACGCTGGCCATAGGAGAGAGCGGGGCGGCCAACGCGGCCCTCATGGCCGTCGCCATCCTGGCCCTATCGGACGCGGGCCTGCGCCGCAAGCTCCAGGCCTTCCGCCGCAGCCAGACCCGCGCGGTCCTCTCCCAGAAGCTCTGAGCCGGAGCTTCCCCCCGGATCGACGCGGTCCTGGCCCGAGCGGATGTCATCGGACCAGGGGCGCAGTCGCGGTCTGCAATGAGCCGGTCGCCGAGCCCGTGGCGGTGGCGGCTGTGGCGGAGTTGGAGTACTGCAGGTCGACCTTCATGTCCGCCGCCGCCGTCCCGCCGCGGTTCATGAAGGACACGGTGGTCTTGGAGAAGTCCCCGCCCGACGTGCCTAGGCTGGGGCCGAAACCGTTGAGCGTCTTGCCGAAAATGGCATTGCCGGTCGAGCCGGCGAACGAATCCGCGCTGCTCTGGGGAGCCGAGTCCGTGATCGGGCCGCTGAGACTGATGTTGCCTCCGGACAAGACGCGCGCGCCGAAGTCGACCGAGAGCTGGAAGGTCAGGCCTCCGGGGACATTCGTGCCGGCGCCGCAAGCGGTCCCTCCGGAGCAGAAATAGTCGCCGACCCCGCTGTAGGAGCCGGTGCCCTGCAGGCTGCGCACCTGGTCCCAGGTGGAGAGGCCGTCGGCGATGGGACTCGCGGTCTGCGCGGCCGTCTGCTGAGCGGTGTTCGCCGAGTTCGAGAAATTGAGCACGTCTGCGGAGGTTCCGGCATTGCCGCTTCCGGCCGCCGTGTCCTGCCCCGCCGCCTGGCTCGTGGACTGCCCGCCCTGCGCCGGGCCTGCCCCACCACCCGCGCCGCCCGCGCCGCCGGCGGCCGGCCCCTGCTGCGGGGCTTCGCCCAGGGAGCCCAGGATCTGCTGGGCCTGCGCGCTCATATCCGTCACCCCGGCGGGGGGCTGGCCCGGCAGGACCGTGGTGCCGAAGCCCGGCTGGGTGATGACCACATCCGAGCCCGCGTTGCCCACGGCCACGCTGCCCGGGTTCTCGTTGGCGTTGTTCTGCGCCCCGGGTCCGAAGAGGATGACGGTGGAACCGCCCTGCGAGACCTGCCCGCCCGCGATGGTGCCCCGGATGCCGATGGTCCCCACCGGCAGCTTGACCTTCATGCTCGCCGGGTCCTTGCGCGCCACCTTGCCCGTGACGAAGCGGAACACGCCCTTGGTCACCCGCGCCGTGACCTTGCCCGAGCTGGTGGCCGGGTCGTAGACGAACTCGTCGAGGACCATGTCGCTGTCGGGGCCGATCGTGAAGACCGTTTCGTCGAGCAGCAGCACCTGCAGGCGGCCCGCCGCGTCGGTGGTGACGTGGTCGTTGAGGAAGACCGGCTTGCCGCTGGAGAGCACCCGGCCCACGGCCGCGCCGGGCGCCTGGGCCATGACCGCGCCCTTGACGGCAGCGGCCGCGCCGATGCGCGTGAGTCCCGCGGCCGGGACCTGGGCCGAAGCGGCAGTGACGACGCTGAGGAGCAGAGCGAGAAGGGTCATAGGCGGGCCTCCCATCCAGGTGTTCTTCCGATGATTGTACCTTTTGGCGGGTTCCGGCGCAGGAGCATGCGGGACATCAGGCCTAGAGCCAGGACGGCGTAAGTCCCATCGATCTCAGGCCCGACAGCCCAGGCGCTGTCTTCGGCCCGGGCTTACACTTTACCAGCAGTGGACCGACTATCGCGCAGACTCATCGCTTCGGGAGCCGCCGCCGCGCTCCTGATCACCGCGCCCGGCCTGCCCTGTTACCAGGCCGCGGCCGGCGTCGTCACTTCCGGCGTCGTGACCTCCAGCCTCGGTTCCGCGGCCGACACCGGCGCGGCCGGCAGGTCCGGGTCCGTCGCGCCCGACTTCGACAACTCCGGCCTGCGCCCCGTCCTGCGGCTCGATTTCGGCCTGCTCGGCGCGGCTCCCGCCGCTCTCGTCCCGCAAGTCGCCCCCGGACACAGCGTCCTGCCGGCGCCCATGCCGGAGGCCGCCGTCGCCGTCCCTTTGCCGGCCCCGGCGGAGCAGCCCAAGGCTGAGCCGGTCCCGGCCGGGAGATTCCAAGAGGCCCAGATCCGCCTGGACGCCGTCGCAGCGGGACAGGACTTGCCCGGCATAGGCCGGACCCTCTCCGAGCCGAACGCGGCGCCTGAAAGCGTCCAGGCCGTCTCAGCAAAGGCTTTCGACGCTCAGGTCCCCGCCCGGGACGCCGAAGCCGTGCCGGCGGCCGCGAACCTAGCCAGGTTCAGCCGGGGACTCGCCGGGACCTTGGCCGGCCTGCACAAGCGCTTCGACCTGGCCTCCGAGGGACAGGCCGAGCCTGAACCTCCCCCTCCGGCGCCTGCGCCGACGCGCGGCGGCAAGGCTCTGCAGGCCGCGCGCACCGGCCTCGCCGCGCTGCTGGGGGCCGGCATGGGGGTGGGCTTGGTCTTCTCCGGAGCCGCGGCCGCGACTTTGACCCCGCTCGCCGCGGCCGTGGCGGGAGGTCTCGGCCTGGCCGCTTTGGCCTGGGCCGCCAAGAAGCGCTTCGCCGCGCAGCCGGGCGCGGTCCGCAAGCCCCTGGCGCCCGCGCTCCTGGGCGCGGCCGGGCTCTTCCTGCTCGGCGCCGCCGCCTCCCCCGTGCTGGCCGGGCTCGTGGGCATGACCGCCCTGCACGTCGGCTCCGTCGGGCTCCTGGTCTCCTTGGCCCTGCTCTTCGAGTTCCTCAACGGCATGCACGACGCGGCCAACTCCATCGCGACCGTGGTCGCGACCAAGACCCTCACCCCGCGCCAGGCCGTGCTCTGGGCCGCCTTCTTCAACTCCATCGCCTACTTCGTCTTCGGCGCGCACATCGCCACCACCATCGGCAGCGGCCTCATCAGCCCGGCGGTCATGTCCAACGCCCTGCTCGCCGCGGCTCTGCTCGGGGCCAGCCTTTGGAACTGGATCACGGTCAAGCTCGGCATACCCGTGAGCTCCTCGCATTCGCTCATCGGCGGCCTGGTGGGCGCGGCCTTGGTGGCCGGCGGCTTCAAGGCCCTGGTCGCCGCCAGCCTCCTGCGCACGGCGCTGTTCATGGTCGTCTCCCCGGTCGTGGGCTTGGCCGTCTCTTTCGCGCTCATGGCGCTGATCAGCCATTTCTTCCCGGGCCCGCTCTCGGATCGGGCCCGCAAAGCTTTCGGCGGGGCGCAGCTCGCCTCCTCGGCGTTCCTGAGCCTGGGTCACGGCGGCAACGACTCGCAGAAGACCATCGGGATCATCACGGCCCTGCTCTTCGCCAACGGCTTCCTGGGCGCGGCGTTCCATGTGCCCTGGTTCGTGGCCGCCGCCTCCTACCTGGCCATGGGGCTGGGGACGATGATGGGCGGCTGGCGCATCATCAAGACCTTGGGCGAGAAGGTGACCAAGCTGGACCGGTCCATGGGCACGGCGGCCGAGGTCGGCGCCGGAGCCGCCATCATGCTCTCCACCTGGCTGGGGGTGCCCGTCTCCACCACCCACGTGGTCACGGGCTCCGTGACCGGGGTGGGAGCCGCCCACAACGGAGCCAAGTCGGTGCAGTGGGGCACGCTGAGCAAGATCGCCTGGGCCTGGGTCCTGACCATCCCCTTCGCGGCGCTCGGCTCGGGCCTGCTCTACCTGCTCTTCACGGTGCTGCTCCGGGTGGCCTAGCAGGCTGCTGATAAAGTCCGTTCTGGGAGCGCCCGGCGGTCGTCTGCCGGGCGCAACCGACCCGCGCACCTGCCCGTAAGGAAGGCGGGCAGGTACCGTGCGTCGATAACGCACGGAAGCGGGGCGGCAGAACCCATCCGATAGGTTGCACGAAGGATGGCGCCTTCGGCGCGACTGGCGAGCCTTCGGCTCGCCAGTTCGGGGACGGACTGTTGCCCGCTACCGAAAGGACTGTGTCCGGACCAGAGCTGTCCGGGGAAAGTCAAAGAAGCTTGCCCGGACGTTCTCTGAGTCTCTCGGAGCGGAACCGACCTGCGACGATCCTGGGCCCGACAGGGTTCTCTGTGCGATGCTGTCCGGGGCAGGTCTGGTCGAGGAATCTTAAGATTCCGGAGCAACTGTGTCCGGACACAGCGCACCCCGCCGCAACTCGCAGGACCCATCGGGGTTGTCAACGGCCACAGCCGGTATCGCCGGCGCGGGCCAACGCCGGGATGATGTCTCGGGACAGGCTCTAAAGCCGCGCAAGCCGATTCAACGAGGCCTGCTGCCGATTTTCCGTCGGACAATCCCGACCGGAGGCTGTTTCATCAGGGCTTGTTGCGTCGCGCGACGGATTTCCCCGGACAGGAGTGGTCCGGACACAGTCCTTTCCGCTGGGGGGTTTATCAGCAGCCTGCTGGCGCGACAGCCGGGCGCCGGCCCAGAAAGTTGTAGTATTGTCCTAGCCGCGTCCGGCCGGCGACCGGGCGCCAACCTGATGGCTTCCTCTCGAAAGTCTGCCGATTGGCCGGTCCTGGCCTTGCTGACCGGCGCCACGGCGGTGAGCCTCGGCGCATGGCGGATGGGGCGTCTCGGCTTCTACCATGACGACTGGTATTACCTCTATGCCCTCGGTTCCGTTCCGCAGGGGATGCTCTCCTGGATGCGCATCCTCGTCAAAGAGCTGCCGCCGCTGGTCTTCCGGCCCCTGGAGATACCTCTCTTCGCGGCGCTCTACGCCGCCTTCGGCGCCCACCCGCTGCCGTGGCACCTGTCTTTGCTGGCCATCAACGCCGCGCTGGCCTTCGCCTTGTTCCGGCTGCTCCGGCGCTTCGAGGTGGACTGCCGGGGCGCCGCCCTCTGCGCCCTCGTCTTCGTGGCTTATCCCAGCAAGGACGCCTGCGTGTTCTGGCCCTTCGACCTGATCAACTCCCTGGCCCTGGCAGCCTTCCTGGCGGCCTACCTGGCCCATCTGGATTACGTCGAGACCGGCCGAGGCCGGTCTTTGGGCCTCTCGGTCGCGGCCTGGATCGGCTGCATCGCGATATACGACCAGTGCACCCTCCTCTTCCCGCTCTGGCTGCTCACGCCCAGGACGCTGCGCGAAGGGATACCTCCGCGGGCCTGGCGGGGCCTATGGGCCGCCCTCGGCGTGGCCGCGATCTCCTCCGCGTACAAGCTATGGTGGGTGCCGCACGCCTTCGGGACGGCCTACAACAAAAACATCATGTTCTCCCTCGCCCAAGCCGTGCGGGTCTACGGCCTCGGGATCGCGGCGAACCTGGGCCCGCGGCTGGCGGGCTACGTCGCCCGGTCGGCCTGGCGCGCATTCACCGTCTCTCCGGAGGTCGCGGCCCTCGCGTTCCTGCTGCCGTGGTCGCTGTGGTGGCTCCGATCCAAGGAGGCGGCGGCGGCGCGTCACGACGCGAACACGCTGCTGGCTCTCGGCGGGGCGGTGTTCCTGCTCGGCTATCTGCCCATCGCCGTCTCCGATTACATCCCGACCCCCCTCAGCCACATGAACCGGATCAACGAGGTGCCGATCCTGGGGCTGGTTTTGGCCCTGGCCGGGGTCTGGAACCTCCTGGGCCGCCGCCGCCGCGTCCTGGCGGCCGGCTGCGCCGCCGCCGGCCTCCTGCTGGCCGCCCACGTCGCCTTCGCCGATGCTTGGTCGCGATCCTACGAGCTTCAGCTCGAGATCCGGGACGTCATCCGATCGCAGCCGGAAAAGTGGCCGCATGGCACGAAATTGCTTTTATGGTACGAGCCCCATTACATCGAGGAAAAGGCTCCGGTCTTCATCGCGAGCTGGGACATCACCGGCGCCGCCCGGATATGGACGGGAGACCCGTCGCGGGAGGCTGACGTCCTGCCCGCGGCCATGGAGTTCCTTCCGGAAGGCGTCGCCCAGGGGGGCCGCCTCCTCCCCTACAAGTCCTTCCGCGTCCTGGACCTCGCTCACCGGACCATCGTGGAGGTCGGCTACCAGAGCTTTCACCGGTGAACCCGGCTTAGCCAGGCTTGGGCGTGGCCCGGGCGAGGATCCACTCCAGGCTCCAGCGGCCCCGCGCGCGGTCCCAGCGCTCCAGCAAGACAGCCAGCGACCCCAGGAAGGCCGCGCCCGCGATGAATGCGGCCAGCGGGCTGCAGAGGTGCTCATAGAACATCGTCCGGGACCCGGCCGCCCAGCCCATGATCCAGAGCGGCCAGAAGATGAGGATGTGGTGGAGCACGTAGATGGTCAGGGAATAGCGGCTGAGCCGGCGCAGGTAGCGCCGCAGGCCGGTTTCCCTCGGGGAGCGGTCGCAGAGGCGGCGCAGCAGGGCGAAGGTCGCCAGGGTCAGCCCGAGCTGGAACAGGAACATCGGGAAGGAGTCCGGGTAGAAGGAGAGAGGGGCGACGTAGGAGTCCACGGCGCGCAGCCCGGGCCCGGCCGAGCCCAGGAGAGCCAGGGCCGCGCCCGCGGCGAGCCCGACCAGCCCCGCCGCGCCCAGGGCCAGGTCGAAACGGCGCGAGAAATCCGCCTTCTGCTGCAGCCGCCCCAGTCCGTAGCCGGATAGGGAGAAAGCCATCCAGGGCAGGACGGGGAAATAGCCGTTCAGGAAGAAGCCGGTCAGGATGCTGCGGAGGCCTCCCCCGCCGGCGTATTCGTCCACCGGGTCGACCAGGATGCCGGGCAGCAGTCCGGAGATGCCGGGGACAGGGTCGAGGGAGCCGCCCCATTGAGCGACGTAGCCGCTATGGGAACGCAGCGGGGGCGCGGCCAGCACCAGGGCGGCGGCCAGGCCGAGGAAGGCCGCTGGCGGCAGGCCGCGCAGGAGCCGGATGGCCAGCACGCAGGTGCCGATGAGGGTCAGCACGTCCCATTCGAAGAGGGCGTGGGGGCCGCGCACGGCCAGGGAGAACAGGAACCCGCAAAGGACGATGAGCGCGCCGCGCTTCATGGTCCGGTCGCGCGGCAGGTCAAGGAGGGCTGCGCCGGGAGGCAGCCGGGCCTGGGACACAGCCTGGCTCAAGCCGACGAGGAACAGGAAGAAGGGCGCGGCGAAATCTCCGACCACGTGGTTGCTGAAGAAATAGACCCAGGTGTAGCCGGCGTCCGGGGCCGAGAGGAAGATGGGGAAATGACAGAGCACCATGAACGCGATGGCGAGCGCGCGCATCACGTCGATCGAGTCGAGCCGCTGGGCAGGATGAGGAGCCACGGTCCGGTATTATACCCTCCCGGCCCGGGCCGCGCCATGATGCGCACCGCAGTCGCTGGATGACCGGGATCAGGGGCACGGGGCCGGTCCCAGGGCCCACTCCGGCGGCGTTTTGGTATCATCACCTTTGCCAGGCCCCCATAGGGCTCTATGGACCAGGATTCCAAAACGCCGGCGGCGTGCAGTCCCAGCCCGAGCGGGGCCTCGATACCGGCCTCGCCATGGCGGCGCCTGGCTTTACCCGCTCTCCTCGCAGCCCTGACCTTGGCCCTTTACGGCGACTCGCTCAACGATCCGCTCGTCTTTGATTCGACGATCATCCTCACGCCCTCCCGGCTGGAATGGACCCTGCAGCATTTCGGGATAGGCCGTCTTTTCGATCTGAGAGCTCTGACTTGGCTGTCCTTCGCCGGGACCTATTTTTTCTTCGGCATGAAGGTCTTCTGGCACAACCTGCTCAACGCGCTGTTGCACGCGTCGAACGTCGCGCTGATCTTCATCTTCCTGGAGCGGCTGTTCGCGCTGGCGCTGCGCCCCGTGGGACAGGACACCCCCGCGCGGAACCTGGCCTTTTCCGGGGCGGCGCTCTTCGCCGTCCATCCCATCAGCGTCTATGCCACAGCCTACCTCAACCAGCGGAGCATCCTCCTGGCGACCTTCTTCGCCTTGCTGTCGCTGATCTCCTTTCTAAAGGGATTCGCGCAGGATTCCCGCCGCCATAGGATCTGGTCCGCGGTCTTCTATTTTCTTTCCGTGCATTCCAAGGAGCACGCCGTCATGCTTCCGTTGGCGGCCTGCAGCCTGGTCCCCTTGATCTCGCAAGCGCAAGGTCGGGCGGCCCTGCGCAAGTTGTGGCCGTTGTGCCTGCTCTATGCGGCGATCGCCGGCGAGATCATTTTGAGGGCTCGCGGGGTCCTGGGGAAAGCCTACGAGCCGTATGCGGCCGAGATCCTGGGAAGTCTTGCCAATGACCGGCCAGCCCATTTGTACGCCCTTAGCGTGCTCACGCAGAGCTGGATGTTCTTTCGCTACCTATGGTTATGGCTCTGCCCGCATACGGGGTGGATGTCCGTCGATATGGTGTTGCCCATGGCTCGCGGCTTGCTCTCGTGGCCCGAGACGCTCGCATTGCCCTGCCTGGGAGCTTACGCGTGCGCTGCGTTGGCGTTGTTGCGCAAGCGCGGGCGCCTGGGCCTGGCGGGGTTCGGCTTGCTGTTCCCGCTCCTGCTCTTCCCCACGGAATTCGCGGCCGTCCGTACCCATGAGCAATTCGTGCTCTACCGCAGCTATCTTTGGATGCCCGGGTTCTTCGCGGTCCTGCCCCTGGCGGCGGCGCTCCTTTCCCGTAAAGCGAGGATCCCTCTGATGATCTGCGGTCTCCTGTATCTGGCCATGGGAGCGAGGGATCGCTTGGCGACGTTCCGCGACCCCGTGTCTTTGTGGGCGGACGCGGCGGCGAAGCTCGATCCCAAGGCCTCCAAGAACTCCCCAGCGTACCGGCCTATCGGGTGCCTGGCCCAAGCGTATGCGCAACGGGGGGATCAGGAGCGCGCCATCCCCTTGTACCGCCGCGCCTTGGAACTGAACCCCCGCTCCGTAGAGAACCAGTACGACCTGGGCAACTCTCTCAGGAGCGTGGGGAGATGCCGCGAGGCGGTGGCCCACTACGCGGCCGCCGTGCAACTCAAGCCGTTCGCGGACGGCTTCAACAACCTCGGCCTGGCATTCGCCTGCAGCGGGGACATCGCCCCGGCGATCGCGGCGTATCGCCAAGCCATCCGGGTGTCGCCGGACAGCGTGGAGGCCCTGGTCAATCTCGGCAACCTGCTGCAGAAGAAGGGCGACTTTGCCGAGTCCAGGGATAGCTACACCCGCGCCTTGAGGCTGGAGCCCAATCGAGCGGAGATCCATAACAACCTAGGCCTGCTGCTGGCTCGCAACGGAGCGGTGGACGAGGCCATCGTCCATTTCAAGGAAGTCGTCCGCCTGAAGCCGGATGACCCGCAGGCTCGCGCCAATCTCGACAAGGCGTTCCAGTTCAAGAGACTGACGAGCCGCTGATCCGGCGTCGTTTTGGTATCATAACCTCCGCCGGCCTGCACCCCATGAACATCCTCTACCTGTCGCCGGATTTCCCGCCGAACTACCGCCGCTTCCCGGTCTGCCTGCGGGAAGCGGGCGCCACCGTGGTGGGCATCGGCTGGCAAGACCCCGGACGCCTGGCCCCCGAGGTCAGCCGGTCCTTGGCCGACTATTGCCGGGTGCCCGACATGGGCAACTACGACCACGTGCTGCGCGCGGCCGGCTACCTGGTGTCCCGGGTCGGCAAGCTCGACCGCATCGTGTCCCAAGAGGAGCACTGGATCGACCTCGAGGCGGCCCTGCGGCTCGACTTCAACGTCGCGGGCGATAAGCCCGACGACATCCGCGCCTTCCGCCACAAGTCGCTCATGAAGGAGAACTTCAGGCGGATCGGAGTCCGCGTCGCGCAGGGGGAACTGGCCGTAGACCCCGAGGCGGGCAGACGTTTCGCCCGTCGGGCGGGCTACCCGCTGATCGCCAAGCCGGACCGAGGCGTGGGCGCCCACGCGACCTTCAAGCTGGCCAGCGACGAGGATCTATCGGACTTCTTCAGGCGCAGGAGCCCGGAGGTCCCCTACATCCTTGAGGAGTTCCTGGAGGGCTTCATCCAGTCTTTCGACGGATTGACCGGCCGGGACGGCGCCATCCTCTTCTGCGCGTCCCACCATTTCGTCCCCGACATCATGACCGCGGTCAACACGGACGACCACCTGCACTATTGGTCCATGCGCCGGATCCCGGAGGATGTCGAGGAGCAGGGGCGCAGGGCCGTCGCGGCCTTCGGCCTGCGCGAGCGCTTCTTCCACCTGGAGTTCATCCGCGGCCCGCAAGGGCAGCTGACGGCCATGGAGATCAACGCGCGGCCCCCGGGCGGGCTGACCACGGACATGTTCAATTACGCCAACGATATCGACGTGTATCGGCAGTGGGCCGAAGTCGTGGTCCACGGGACCTTCGCGGCCCGCTGCGAGCGGCCCTACCACGTCTGCTACATCGGGCGCAAAGCGAGCAAGCGCTACGCCCATTCGCATGAGGAGGTGCTCCAGAAGTACGGCCCGCAGATCCTGACGCACACCCCCATCGACTCCGTGTTCCGGAGCGCGATCGGCGACTACGCCTATCTGGTGCGGGCTCCGGAAATGGAGCGGATCCAGCCCATCGTGGCCTACATCCAGGAGTTGCGCGCGGAATGATATCATTTACACCTTGATGAGCGATTCCAAGGAAGCGCCGCCCGGGCCCATCCTGGTCGTCGACGACGACGTGGAAGGCTTGGACTACGCCCGGGGGATACTGGAGAAGGGCGGCTACACGGTGGTCGCGGCCCCGAGCGTCCAGGCCGCCCGCGAGGAGATCGGCCGTCATGATTTCGCCGTGGTGGTCTCGGACCTGCGCCTGGCCGAGGGCTCGGGCCTGGACGTCATCTCCTGCGCGCGCGAGCGCTCCCCCCTCAGCGTGGGCCTCATCATCACCGCCTATGGCGCCCTGGAGTCCGCCCTGCAGGCCCTGAGGGAAGGGACCTTCGACTACGTGCTCAAGCCTTTCACCGGCGAGGTCCTGCTGTCCGCGGTGCGCCGCGCCCTGGAGCATCACCGGGTCAAAGCCGCGCTGGCCCGGCAGACCGCGCGGCTCGATGAGCTGCAGGCGCGCCTGGACCGCCACCTGCGGCTGCTCGAGAACATCTCGCACGAGTTCAAGAACCCCCTCTCCGTGGTCTACGGCTACGCCACGCACTTGCTGAACCAGGCGCCCGACCCCAGCCGCGTCAAGGATGTCCGCGAAGGACTCTCGACCATCCGCAAAGGAGCCCAGCGCCTGACCGCGCTGCTCGGAGATCTCCTGGACACCGTGCAGCTCACCAACCGGAAGATGGAGCTGGACCTCGAGACCCTGAGCGCCTGGTCCTTGATCCAGGAGGCGGTGCTGGAGCACAGCCTGGCGGCCCAGGAGCGCGGGCTCTCTCTGGAGTGCGAAGGCCCGCCGGACTCGGGCATGACCGTGCGCGCGGACCTGCGCCGGGTCCAGCAGGTGCTGGCCAACCTCATCTACAACGCCCTCAAGTTCACCCGCTCGGGCGGCCAGGTCCGGGTCTCCATCGCGCCGGCGGAGGGCTTCGTGCGCTTCTGCGTGCGCGACACGGGCCTGGGCATCTCGCCGCAGGATTTGGCGCTCATCTTCGAGCGGTTCTATCAGGCGGGCAAGCCGGCCGACCAGCAGCCGGGGCTGGGCCTGGGGCTGGAGATCTCCCGCGGACTGGTGGAGCTGCACGGCGGCCGCATCTGGGCCGAGAGCGTGCTGGACCGCGGCTCTTCCTTCTACTTCACCTTGCCGGCGTGCGGCGCCGACGGGTCCCGCAGGGCGTAGCCCAGGCGCAGGCGCCCCGTCTCGACGAGCAGGCTGCGGACCTCGATGTACCGGGCCAGCGCCGGGAGGACGGCCGTCTCCTTGAGCCGCAGCTCGACCGCGCCGGGGCCGGCCTGGCGCGCCGAAACGTAGCGCGCCAGCTCCGCGTCCTCGGCCAGCGCCTTGGCCACGCGGTCCGCGATCAGGCGCTGGACGCCGGGATGGCTCTGGATGAAGGCGGGCACGTTGGGCAGAGCGGTCTGCGGCCCCGCGCCCAGCCAGAGCGATTCCAGACTCGCGATCTCGATGCGCACGGTGTTGGCGGCGACCACCGAGGGCCTGACCACGGCCACGAAGACGGCGTGCAGCTGCCGGCCGGCGAACGGGAAGGGCAGGCTCAGGCCCGTGTTCACCAGACCCGAGACCTCCACGTCCCCCGGCCTGGGCACCCCCAGGAACGCTCCGCTGGGGCGGCCGTAAAGGCGCTGGAAGCTGATCCGGTCATCCGAGACCGCCTGAAGGAGCCTGTTGAGCAATCCCTCCCCGAGGACGAACTCGTATTCGCCAGCGCCGCCTGCCGGGACGGGGCGCGCGATGTTCAAGGAGAGGACCAGCGACTCCCCCGCCAGTTCCAGGCGGTCGAAGCTGACCTCGGGCGCGGCGGGCAGGATGGCGCCGGGCGAGAAGTCCAGGTCGAGCTCCCGGCGCGCCGCGTCATGGGATATCCGGACCAGCTCTCCCGGTCCGGCCTGCGCTTCCAGGCCCTCGGCGATCCCCAGGAACAGCCGCTCGTCGGAGAGCCAGCCGGCCGTGTTGGCCGCTCCCACGAGGCTGTGCTCGTCGAAGAGCACTTGGCGGACCCGTAATCCGATCCGGTTGCGGCCCGCGCAGAAAGGCCGCAGATAGAGAGTGGGGCGTCCCAGCTCGGTGCGGCCGGAGGGCAGGCTGAGCCTGGGCAGGATGATGTTCGAGACCACGAGCTCGCCGCCTTCGGCCCGGAGCACCGGCCGGCGGCTGTCCGCCAGAGCCAGCAACGGATGCGCCGCCACCGCGTCCTTGACGAACCTGTCCAGCAGGCTCACGGGCACGGGCAAGGAGAATCGGAGCTCCGGCGAGGGCTCCGGGGCCGGACGCGCGGAGGCCTTGAAGCCGCCGCGCGGGAGCTGCGACTGCAGCGCGGTCCGGATATCGGCCAGACCCGAGGCGAAGGAGCCTTCGCCGGGCCAGGCTGCGGCTGAGGCGGCGCTCAGGCCGGCCAAAGCGGCGGCCGCGAGCGCGGACAGCATCCTCATGAGACTATGATATTCATACGGCCGGCCGGGGTCACAGGGCCAAAGGGGCCGCTCCCCGCGGGCTTTCCGACCCATCCCATTTACCCGGAAGGCCCTGGACCCAAGGCCGAGCGGTTGCTATCCTATGGGCACATGAGGAGATTGCTCAAGACCTCCCCTATCCTGGCCCTATTGCTGGCCCTGCAGGCCGCGGCGCAGACCGTCGGCCCCAAGGGCGCGGTCGTCGACCGCTTCGAGCTCGCCCCGGTCTCCGGGGCGTCGGGCTCTCAGCTGGGCTCTTTGCCGTCCATCTCGCCGAGCCTGTCTCCCGCCACGCTCAGCAGCTCTCTGACCCCCTTATCCGCCCCGCTGCCGCAGGCGCCGGTCTCCTTGGTCGTTCCGATCTCTCTGCCCGCCCCAGCCGGATTGCCCGTCAGCGCGGTCCCCCCGTCCGCCGTCCAACTCGGCGAGGCCCAGTCCACGGGCGAGACCAGCTTGGAGGCCGTCCGCGGCCAGCCGAACCACCTGGGCCGCAGGATAGACGAGGCGCGCCGGCTCTGGGCCGCGCCGCAGGACAGGACGACCGACGTCGCCGTCGATGCCTACAGTCCGGCGGTCGCGCGGGTCGGCCTGAACATCGAATCCCAGCTCGCGGCCATGGCCGCCGTCCCCGGCAACGAGAACGACCCGCTCTTCGCCACCATCTCCCGCAACGCCCAGGGATTCCTCAGGACCATCGATCAGCACATCAAGAGCGGCGCCATAGACCCGAGCTCGCAGGTCCGGACCTCGGCCTCGGACTCGGCCAAGCCCGTGGTCGGCCGCCAGTTGCGCGTGGGCATCTACCCGGTGGCGGGCGATCCCCTGCACTGGGCGCATCTGCTCATCGGCCTGCAGGCCATCGCCCAGCTCAAGCTCGACAAGGTGATCTTCATCCTGCAAGGCGACGACGTCCGCAAGCCCGACCTGACCAGGACCGAGATCCGCCATCCCATGGGCCAGGCCGTGCTAGAAGCCTTCAAGCCGTTCTTCGAGTATTCGAGCATCGCGGTGGGAACGGGCTATGACGGAGAGACCAACATCTTCCGCATGCTCGCGCTGAACCCGCAGCAGAAGATGGACGCCTTTTACATGGTGGGCGACGATCACTACAAGCTGAAGAACGCAAAGGGCGGCGACGACACCATCCCGAAGCTGGAGCAGAACCGCCTCAAGCCCGAGCTGGGCTTCGACGCGAAGACGCACGAGGTCAGCGCAGCTTTCATCGAGCGCGAAGGGCACAGCGAAGCGGTGCCCACGGAGCTGGACGTGCAGTTCCTCCCGCAGATCGAGTTCGAGGCGTCCTCGACCGCGGTGCGCAAGCACGGGCGCTACGCTTTGATGCCGTATTCCGCCTACGACTACGTCAGGCGCCACAAGCTGGGGCTCTACGGCATCCCCGCCGACTAGACGGCTCGCTCATGAGGAGGGATCATGGACTGCCCTAAGTGCCTGCAGACCAAGCTGGAGAGCGTGAGCGTGCCGTTCCGGGACCGCAGCATACCGGGGCCGGACGACACCATGGGCAAGATCGAGCTGGACCTGTGCGCCTCCTGCGGCGGGGTCTGGTTCGACAAGGACGAGCTCGACCGCTACCTGGACTCGGCCGCCAAGCCCTTGCCGGCCATGGCCAGGACGGTGGACCCGGCGCAGGACTCCAAAAGCGGGCTCTGCCCGCGCTGCGGCGTAGCCATGATGAAGAAGCCGGCGCCGGGCAACCCGAGGATCACCGTGGATACCTGCGCCCTGTGCGGCGGGCTCTGGCTGGACGCGGGCGAACTGGAGCAGGCGGCCGGCAAGGGCCTGCCTTTCGCGGAGCGGCTCAAAGCCGCCTTCGGCGGCGCCTAAGGGAAGAGTTCTCCCTGGCGCGGCGGCCGCGTCGCGGCCGGCTCGGGGGCGAGCCCCGCTAATATCTCCTCCGCGGCCCGGTCCAGGAGCTCCAGATATTTCCCGACATCGTACTCCAGCGGCCCGTCCATCAGCGCCACCGGCTTGGTCCGCCAATCCTTGACCTTGTCCTTGGCCGCCGTCATCACGTAGCGCACCGCCTCACCCGGATGCAGTTCTATTCCCGCCGCCGCCATCTGCTTGGCCGCCAAGGCCGGAAGGGTGTCGTGGACATACTCGGACGGCGCCTTGGACAGGTTGAAGGTGATGGCCAGCTCGTCCGCCGTCACCTGCCCATCTCTTATCCGCGAGCGATACCCCTCCACCGATTCCTGCAGGCGCGGCATCAACGCCCGGCACCCGGCCAGGTCCGGAGCCGCGGCCAACAGCGCCAGCAGGTCGCCCTGCATCGCCTTGATGAGCTTCGGCGTATCATGCCTGCGGCAAGCGATGCCCCGGATCTTCAGCTCCCCGTCCTGAAACGCCCCGAAATACCGGTTCGGCACCCCGGAGCGCGCATCCTGCTTCGACGGACAAAAACGGATCCACTTATAAACCCCATCCAAGGACAGCGGACAGTCCGCCTCCTTCTCGACGAGCAAACGAAGCTCTTCCAGATCCGTGCCCGGCGGGAACTGCACCCACAGACAGTCAACCAGAGCGTGCAGCATGCGCAGACCACGACCCTCCAGCACTTCCTTGGCCCGAAGCAGGACCTCCCGGCCCCAGGCGTTGACGCATTCGTGCGACTCGATCTTGCCGAAGCGCGCGTTCTTAAAGCCAAGGTAGCCGAAACAGCACACCAGACACCACTTATGCGCCGCTGCGCGAGCCTTGTAGACCGCCGCCCCCGGCCCCCCCGCCTTGGCCAAGACCTTGTAGCGCGCCCGCTTCTCCAAGATCGGCGCCAGCACCGCAGGCACCAGCCCCTGGCGCTTGCGGCAAAGATGGTGACCGATCTCAGGCACGATGTTATCCGTACAGCAGGAGCAGTTCACAGTCTCAGGGCTGATGTTGTGCGACACCATCATCTGCGGATACATCGAGGTGAAATCGTACTCAGCCACCCTCTCGTACCAGGCCGGCTCAGGCTCATAGACCAGACCCCCCTTGTCCGCCACCAGGAAATCGTCGGCCGAGCGGAAATCCTCGGCCTGGGCCTTGTCCATCGGGATGAGGACTCCCTTCTTCACCGCCCAGGCCATCTGCATCGAGGACAACGACGTGCCGATGGTGCAGCGCGCCGCGCGCTGGACCGGGATCTTGGCGATGCGGGCGATCTCGAAGAGGCCTTCCAAGCCCGTCTCGCGCAGCATGAAGCTGTTCTTATAGTCGAGGTGCCACCGGCCGAACAGATAGCGCGCTCCGCCCTGATAGATCGTCCTGCCGTAGGTGTAGAAGCTCCGTTCAGGACGGCCCGCCATGCCGCGGGAGGAGTCGCGGGACAGCGGCAGTTCCAGGCCCAGGTCCCGGGCTTGGGCGTCGAGCTGGGGTAAAAGGAAGCTGTCGCCCCAGTCCGTGGTGAGCACGTCCGGGTCGTACTGCTCGATGCGGCGGCGCAAAGACTCGAGCTGCTCTGAGAGCCCCCCCTCCAACTCGTAAGAGAGGCCTTCGACCTTGATGACCAGAGTGCCCCTGGGCTTGTGGTTCGGGTCCACCAAGCCCGCGCCCTCGGCAGCGGCCAGCGCCAGGTGCATGATGCGCAGAGGCGGCAGCTCATAGTCCACGGCCCATGGATCATCGCGCAGTTCCCAGGAGCGCAGTCTGCTGCCTTCCACCTCGAAGGCGCAGCGCGCCAATGGGAAGTGCCCGCGCTCGTAGTGATAAGCCTGGACCAGGTGGATGTCCGCGCTGAAAAGCGTCGCGCCCTGCTCGCGCAGCTGAGCCGCGAGCTTGGCGGATGCCGGAGGCGGCACGCGCACCTGCAGGACGCTCAGAGACTCGCCGGAGAAAAGCTCGAGGCGCTCCACCGGCCGGACATCCACCGGGAAAGGACGGCCGCGCAAGAAGGCCAAGGCCCCGCGCACGACCTCCGCGCTTCCCGACAGATAGAGCGCGGGCTGCCAGACGTCCAAAAAATCATGGGCGCGGCCCTCGACGTCGATGACCCAGACCCGCATGCCCTCGGACTCGGGGTAGGCGTCGAAGAGCCACCCCTCAAGTCTTCTCCTTCTGTTCATGGTCCAGGATCTGCCTCTGCAGGGCCACCAGCATGGCCATGAAGGCCGCTTCCATGGGCAGGGGCCGGCTGGCCATGGAGGCGGCCGCGGCCTGGCGGCGCGCGGCCCGCCACAGAGCGTCGAAGGCCTCCTGGTCCTCCTTGCGCAAAGCGCGGCGGAAGAGCTTCCACGCCGCTTCCTCCGACTGCAAGGTCATCACGATCGTCGGCAATGTGCGTCCCATGTTCCATCACCTCTTCTTTCTCTATCGCGCGCAGGCGCGGAGCCTGCCCGTCTTCTTCGAGCCAAGCCAGGCGCTTGGACTGCCGGACCAAGGCCTGCAGCACGTCCTGGCGGCCCTCGGGCCGCTTGCGCATGACCGCGAGCACCAGCCACACGGCCGGAAGCCGGCGCAGGCCTTCGAGCAGGCCGGCCAGCGCCTTGGGGACCTCCGCGTCGGGCAGGTCCTCATCGTAGAAAGGGCCCAAAGGGTCGCAGAGCACCACCGGCTCCCCCTTCCAGAGCGCCGGGAGCTTGGTCTTGACCATGGTCTGCAGTTGGAAGACGTTGAAGGGACGGGCCAGGCTGATCCTGGACAGGATGCGGCGAGGTTCGAGGCCCAGGGCCTGGGCCGTGCGGCTGAGGCCGTGCGCGTCGAAGCTGTTGCCCGCGTCTATCCAGAAGACGCGCGCTCCCTGCGCCAGGGCCGGGACCAGGCTGCGCAGGAACCATGAGGGCAGAAGGCGGCCGCCCAGAGCCGTGTAGATCCCGGCCTGCAAAGGCTGGGAAGAGAGCATGGGCTCCAGGGACTGCGGCAGAGCGGCTGGCACGGGAGCCTCCACGCCACGTCTATCTATTATTGTAGCGCCGGACCAGTCCTATGACGAGTCCGATGACCTGGAAGGCCCTGGTGATGGGCGGATAGCGGGGGTTGGCGGACTCGAGCTGATAGCCTCTGCCGGTCTTCCTGAGGCGCTTGACCACGCCTTCCTCCTCCACCAGCGCCACAACGACGTCGCCGTCCACGGCCGTGGGCTGACGGCGCACCTGGACGAGGTCCCCCTCCAGGATGCCGTCGCCCTCCATGGAGTCGCCCTTGACGCGCAGGAGGAAGTCCGTGCCGAGCGCGAAGTCCCGGAACCCGTAGTGGGCCTCGATGTGGTCCATGGCCAGCACGCCGGTCCCGGCGCTGACCCGGCCGAGGATGGGGATCTGCAGGCCGGGCACGGCTCCGGTGAGCGAAAAGCCCCGGGCCAGCCCCGCCTGCCTCTTGATGCAGCCTTTGGCCTCCAGGGCCTGGAGCTGGTCCTGGACCGTGCCCACGGACACGCCGAAACGGCGGCCGATCTCGCGCAGGGTCGGGTAGAATCCATGGTCCTGGAAGCAGTCGACGACGAAGTCCAGGATGCGCTTCTGTTTGGGGGTGGGCTCGTGGGTCATGGTCATGGCCATAGTATACACTACATTTGTAGTGTGTCAAGACCCACAAAAAAAACCATGAAAGGACGGGGCCGACGATACCTTAACGAACATGCAGTTATCCACAAACTTGCCCCGGGGCAAGTTGTCAGGTGAACACTCTGTACGTACAGAGTCTATGGATAAGTCCCCTGCCGAGGTGCCCTAATGAAACGGAAAGGCTATTCGCGCAGGGACACGGGCTGGGCCCGGGGATGGTCCTTCTCATGCCGGCGCATGGCCTCGCCCAGCCAGGCGATGGTCTGGCCGAGGTCCTGCATGTTGCGCGCGGCCTCGTCGTCCTTGGCCACGTCGCCTTTCTCCAGGCCGAAGCCGAGGTTCCAGTAGGTCGAGCCGGGGATGACGGCGCCGGACATGAGGAACATGTGGTTGATGGTGTCGAAGGCGTGCGTCCCCCCTCCCCGCCGGACGGCGACTACGGCCGCGCCGATCTTGCCGCGCCAGAGGCCGCCGCTGGCCAGGCCCACGAGGCCGGCGCGGTCGAGCAGGGCTTTGACTTCGGCGCTGACGTCGGTGAAGTAGGTGGGCGAGCCGATGATGATCGCGTCGGCCTTGGTCATGCTCGCGATGACCTGGTTGACTGCGTCCTTGGTCTGGACGCAGCGGCCGTCCTTGGTCTCGAAACACTTGTAGCAGGCCAGGCAGCCGTGGATGGCCTGCCCGCCGATCTGGAGGAGCTCGACGTCCCAGCCCGCGGCCTTGATGGGTTCTAGAGCTTTCTTGAGCAGGATCTCCGTGTTGCCGCCTTGGCGCGGGCTTCCGTTGATGGCGATGGCTTTCATGGCTCTCCTGCCTTCCTGGGGTCGAGATGCCCGGCTCAGCGCAGCTTCTCCCGCGACTTCTCCGTGAGCTCCTGCCAGAGCCGCCGCTCCAGCGCCGCGGAGTTCTCCAGGCTCTCGTGGATCTGCGCCACCAGGCCCTTGAACTTCTCGGAGTCGAGCTTGGCCGCGTCGCCCTTGGCCGCGGCCATATAGGCCGCAAGCGACTGGACCGCGCCGCTGAGGCTCTCGGCGCCCTCGCTGAACTCCAAGGCCGCGTTATAGACGCTGCGCTCGCGGATGTCGGCCGCGTTGGGCTTGTGGAGCAGGAGCCAGGGCTGCCAGCGCACCTCGCGGGTC
>JAPLKL010000035.1 GCA_026388095.1 Elusimicrobiota bacterium
ACCGGCGGGACCCAGGCCGCGGGCTGGACCGTCACCTTCACCCGCAGCGCGGGGGCTCCGACCGCGTACAGCCAATACACGGTCACCTTCAATTCCCTGACCGGGAACTACAGCTCCAGCAACGCCAGCGCCATCAACGACCTGCTGCCGCAGTAGCCGAGGGCGGATGTCGGTCGCAGTCGGCGACGGGATCGCCAGGGGACGCCGGCTCCCCTGGCGATTGCATCGGTGCAGCCGGCCCCTTCCCCATGGATGAAGCCTCGGGCCAGCCACTCCGCGCTTCCTGGCGGAACTCCTTGCCGCGCTTGGAGAGGGTCTGCTTCTGCCTGGCCGTGGCCATGGCGGCGAGCACCTTCTTTGTGCCGGAGATGAACCCCGATCTATTCTGGCACTTGAGCGCCGGGCGCCACATCTTGCAGACTAAGGCCATCCCTCGCGTGGACTTCCTGTCCCATACGATGGGCGGGCAGCCCTGGTGCGATTTCGAGTGGTTGACCCAACTGCTCTACTATCCGGTCTACCTCGTCGGAGGGTATGCCGGGTTCATCGCGCTGCGTGCCGTCCTCTTTTGCGCTCTGTTGGCGATCTTCCTCTCCTTGCTGAGGCTTTTCGGCCTCAGAGATTGGGTCCGGGGCTTGGGCGCTCTATTCATGATGCAGGGGCAGAACATCAGTCTGCGGCCCGACCTCTTCTCCTTGATTTTCTTCGGGGGCGCCTTCTGGGGGTTGGAATCGTTCCGGCAGGGAAGACTGAAGCCTCGAGCGGCGCACCTGGCTTGGGCCGCCCTGGGGTTCTGCCTATGGGCCAATCTTCACCTGGGCTTCGCTTTCGGGCTCCTGCTCATCGGCTTCTACGCGGCCGGGGACCTCATCGAGACCGCGCTGCCGTGGGCTTATGGCCGCGGCTGGCGTCCCTGGGAGCGCGCCCCAGCCTATCTGGGATTGCTGGCTGCCGCGGTCTTGGGCACCCTGTGCAACCCTTATGGATGGAAGGTCTATGTGGTCCTGTTCGAGCATGCGCGCCTGCTGCCCTTCCTGCAGGAATACATCATGGAGTGGCAGCCCGCGGATGTGACCCGATTTGACACCTGGCCCTACTGGCTGCTGGTGGTCTTCTCGTTGTCGGCGGCGCTGGTGCATTTCATCCGGACCCGTCGGACCGCCTACGCGCACCTCCTGGCTCTGGCCTACTTCCTGGTGGTCTCCTCCACCCACGGGAGGCACCGGACCTTCTTCTTCCTGCTGGCGGTCCCGTTGGCGCTGTCCTGGATACGGGAGCTGCGGCCAGGCCGGAAATGGCTGTGGTCCCTGGCTGCCTTCGGCGCTTTGACTGGCGCCGCGACCTGCTTCGATATCGCGAAGTATTATTGGCCCGTGATCCCGCTCTTCAACGGGACCAAGTGGTGTTCCGAGCCGGCCTGGATGATGTGCCGGTTCCTGGCTCAGGAAGACCACCTCAAAGGCAAGAGGCTGCTCAACGTGTGGCATCATGGGGGCTACCTGGGCTGGCGGCTGTACCCTGATTACCGCGTGTTCTATGACGGCCGGTATATCTTCCACGACCTTCTGCTGGAGACCGTCGCCGCCGTGCGCCGGCCCGAGAGCTGGCAGCGCATGCTGGACAGGCATCAGGTGGAGGTCGCCTGCATGCAGCGCAGCTTCCGCTATTTCAACCTGAAGAAGCTGACCGGCGATGCCGGCAAGAGCTTCCTCGGAGGCCAGTCGTATTATCTCACCTACATGCCCAAGGCGGTCTGGGCATTGGTCTACTGGGACGACGACAATCTGGTGCTGGTCCGGCGCCGCAGCGTCGATGCCGGTTGGCTCGCCGGAGCCGAGTACTCGCATCTGCTGCCCGACGTCCAGTTCCTCAGGACGGGCAAGAAGGATATCCCGTTGCTCAAGCTCGAGCTGGCCAGGCATCTGCGCCAGACCCAAGGGCGCGGCCTGGACGACGCCAGCATGCTGAGATGGATGGGGAATGTGCTGGCCAAGAAGTCCTAGGGAGCCCATCACGGGATGACGGACGTCCTCCCCTGCTGGTTGTGCGGGAAGCGTGAATTCATTATAATGGCCAAGCTGGGGCGGACCCAGCCCACATGCCCAAGGTCCTGATCGTCGAGGACGACCCCCTCATCGTGGCCGCGGTCGAGAAGACCCTGACCTTGGGGGACTCCTTCTCGCTCGACCACGTCGCCGTCCCGGACCAGGCCCTGCCCGCTGCGCTCCGTCTGCACCCGGACCTCATCCTGCTCGACATCCGCCTGCCCGGAGGCGACGGCCGCGCGGTGCTCAAGGCGCTCAAAGACAACTCGGCCACCCACGGCATCCCGGTCATCTTCCTGACCGGGATGGCCGGCGAGGGAGACAAAGTCGTGGGCCTCAATCTCGGCGCGGATGATTACGTGGTCAAGCCCTTCGGCGCCATGGAGCTCTTGGCGCGCATCCAGAGCGTGCTCAGGCGCTGCCGGCCTGAGGTCCGCCATGGGCTGATCGCCGTCTCCGGGGTGCGGCTGGACTGGGACAACCGCAGCGTCTCCGTTGACGGCCGGCCTGTGCGCCTGCAGCCCAAGGAGTTCGAGGTGCTCTACCTGCTGGCCGCCAAGCGCGGGCGGGCCTTGAGCCGCAGCTACCTCATCGAGAACACCTCGTCCTACGGGACGGAGGTGGCCACCCGGAGCCTGGACACGCACATCAAGAACATCCGCAGGAAGCTCGGCAAGCGGGGGCTCTTGATCGAGACCGTGCCCAAGTTCGGCTATCGTTTCCAGGCCGCCCATGGCTGAAGTCGGCACGGGGCGGCGCGCCGTCTATTTCGCCTTCCAGGGCCTGTTCATGGCCGTGCTGCTGCTCATCTTCCTCTACCAAGAGACCAGCCTGGCCGAATGGGAGGGCCGGTTCCTGTTCTTGGTGGCGGCGGGCGGGGCGGCGATGGTCTTCCTACAAGCGGCGCCGGAGAAGGTCCTGGGGAGCTGGTACTTCGAGGTGGGCCTGTTCATGGGCGACGCGGCCCTCGCCTCCCTCATCCTGCATTGGACGCAGCACGGATCGGACCTCTATCTCATCTACTTCATCATCATCTTCGGCACCGCCCTCCTGCGCAACCTGACCCAGAGCCTGATCGTGGCGGTGGTGACCTCGGGCCTGTACCTGGTCTCGGCCTGGCATCCCCGGGAGGGGCTGCCCCATACGGCCAGCTTCTGGCTGCGCGTCAATTTCTTGTGGGTGTCGTCCGCCCTGCTGGCCATCCTGTCCCGGGACAGCCGGCAGGTCCAGGGAGACCTCGAGCGCAGGCACCAGGACCGCCTGGTCCAGTACGGGAGGCTGGCCGCCCTGGGCCGGCTTGCCGCGGAGGTGGCGCATCGCATCAAGGGGCCGCTGACCACCATCATGGTCAACGCGGAGGTCCTTGCCCAGAGCGACCGCCGCACGCCGCAGGAACTCACCGAGCTCAACCAGATCCGCGACGAGGTGGATCACTGCCGGGTGATCCTCAAAGGCCTCCTGGACCTGGGGCGCATCGAGGAGATGGACCGCGCGCGTTTCGACCTGCGCGAGCCCCTGCGGCGAGCGCTCGATGCGCTGACCCCGCGCCTGCAGAACCGCCGGGTCCGCCTGGTCGTCTCTTTGGGGGAGCCCCTGCCCGTGCTGGGCGACGCCGTGCTGATGGAGGAGGCGCTCCTCGTGGTGCTCCACAACGCCGCCGACTCGGTCCGCACCGGCGGCCGCATCGGCGTGACGGCGCGGGCCGCGCCCGGGAAGTTCAGCTGGCGCGAGCTGCCCTGGAAGCCGGGCCTCTGCGAGGTGATCGTCGAAGACGACGGCCGGGGCATCCGGCCGGATGAGCAGGAGCGCATCTTCGAGCCTTTCTTCACCACCAAGGGCAAAGAGGGCAGCGGGCTGGGCCTGTCGGCCGCCCTGCGCGTGCTGCAGAAGCACGGCGGGTCCATCGTAGCCTACAGCGACGGGCCCGGCCGGGGCGCCCGGTTCACCGTGACCATGCCCCGCCGTGGCTGACCGGCCGGCCCCGCGCAGCCTCCCTGCCGCCTATTGGGCGCCCGGGATGACGGTCTTGGCGGCCGCCCTGCTCAACCTGCTGTGCTACGGCTACAGCTTCGGGACCGATCCCCACGTCGTCTTGATCCTGCCGCTCATCCGCAAGCTCAAAGAGGCCGGCCTCTACCCGAACGACCCCTATGTCGAGGCCTTGCGCTCCTTCCCCAGCCTCTATCCCCGACTCATGGCCTGCCTGTCCCGCTTCGTCGATCTCGAGCGCCTGCATCTGCTCCTCTACATCCCCGTGCGGCTGCTTTGGTTCGGCGTCGTCTATCGGACGGCCGGGGCGATGTTCGCCCAGCGCCGGACCGCCGTCCTGGCTTGCCTGCTGGCCGCCGTAAGCCCTTTGACGAACGTGCTCACGCCCCTGGGCGAGGAGCCCATGATCAAGAGCAGCCTCTACCACACCACGCTGGCCGCGCCGTTCCTGCTGCTGTCGCTCGCCTGGTTCCTGGAGGAGAGGTTCGCGCTGGCCCTCGGGCTCCTGGCCGCGGTCTGCGCCCTCAACGGCATGTTGGCGGGCCACGTCGCCCTCATGTTCCTGGCGGCGACCCTCTGCGCCGCTCCGAGCCGGAAGCTCCTGCGAGGCTGGCTGGCCTTCGCCTTGATGGCGCTGCCCTGGTTCTGGTGGCAGAGCGCGCACCGGCCCCCCGGAGGCTGGGGCGGCCGGCAGACGGTGGAGATCCTCAGGCTATGGTATCCCGGCCACTATTTCCCGAGCCTTTGGCCTGCGGCGAAATGGTGCGACATCCTGACCAAGATCCCTTTGCTGCTGTACCTCATCTGGTCCACGCTGCCTCGTTGCCTGCCGGCCCGGAGCATCCGCGCCTTCCTCGCGGCCATGGGGGTGATGGCGCTGGCGGCATGGGTCTTCGGTGAAGTCCGGCCCGTGCCGGTGGTGGTGCTGGCCCAACTGTTCCGCGGCGACGCGGTCTTCTGCGTCCTCGGGCTGATCTGCGCCGCCGAGTACATCCTGGCCGCCCTGGAAGATCCGGGGCTGGGCCCCTTGGCGATCAGCGCTCTGGCGGTCGCCTGCCTCGCGCGAGTGGGCCCGTCGCCCTATCCCCTGTGCGTCCTGCTGCTCATGATCATCGAGCGGCACCGCCCGGGCTGGCTGCGCTTCGGCGCCGCGGCGGGACTCCTCTGCTGTCTGGGGAACATCCTCCTCTTCCCGGTCCAACTCTGGTGGAACCTTTCCCAGGGGCTGCTCTTCGCGCTCATCATGGCTCCGGGAACGGTGCCCGAGGCTCCAGCCGGCCCGCCGGCCCGCAGAGCCTTGGCCGCCTTGCTCCTGGGCCTGCTGCCCATGGCGCCCTGGCTGGGCCATAGGCTCCGCATAGGCGGCGGTCCTGACGCCGGCAGCGCCCTGGATGCCGATTGGCGGCTGGCCCAGGAGTGGGCGAGGGCCGAAACCCCGGCCGACGCCGTCTTCTTCGTGCCCGGGGCTTCCCAGGGCTTCCGCGTATTCTCCCGGCGCTCTCCCGTGGCCGAATGGACTGACGCGGGCGCCGTGCACTGGGCGCCGGCTTTCGGGCCGGAGTGGCTCAGGCGCATCGGCGATTCGCTCCGGGTCGAGTCCCTGCCTCCCGGCGCGGAGCTCTCGCGCCTGGCGCAGCGATATCGCGCCGGCTATCTCGTGGCTCCGTCTGAGCGCCCGTTCCCCGGTCCGGCCCTCTACTCCAATCCGGGGTTCTCGGTCTACCGGATATCGAGCCTTGGGGTTACTGGGCCAGAACGGTCAAGACGCGCAGCGTCTCCGTGACGACCTCGTCCGCGCTGGTGAAGGCCTTCTGCTTCCGGTCGGCGGGCTTGAGCGCGGCCGTCAGGACGGAGTCCCCGGTCTCGGTGTCGACTAGGCTGATGGAGGCCGCGCTCCAGTCGGGGTTCATTCTGCCCATGATGATCGCATCGGCGGAGGCCTTGCCCCGGAGGAGCTCCAGGGCCTCGATGGTCATGCCGAAGTCCCGGTCCGGCTTGTACTCCCTGATGATGTCCGCGACCGCCTTGAGGTCCGCGCCGCCGTGCCCGATGCGCTTGAGGCCCCCGGCGATGCCCTCGGTGATGCTGCGCCCCTGGCCGCGGCCGTCGATGAAGGGCGCCACGCCGACGCGCCGGTAGCGCGAGAAGTCGAAGCCCGTATCGTGTTCGACGCGGGTGCCCGGATGGGCGCAGCCCAGGCAGACGGCGGCCAGCAGAAATCCCCAGATGCGCATGATCGCTCCTTTAATCGAGGAAGCGCAGCTTCCAGTTCAAGTCGAAGCCGCGGCGGCGGGCCTCCCGGATGAACTCGCCGGCGGGAACTCCGGTCTCGACCGGATAGGCGCCGGGCGGGATGCGCCGCGCGGCCGCCATCTGCGCCACGATCGACGCCGGGAAGCCCGTGGTCCTCATCATGGCGGTCATCCCGGTCTTCTCGTCATAGCGGTCGAGCATGAAGTAGACGACCTCGGCGCGCTTGCCGTCCTTGCGGCCCCGCACCGTGACGTGGATGACCACCAGGTCCTTGTCCCCGGGCCGGTCGAAGTGCTCGCGGAAGAGCTTGGCGCTCATCTCGCGCGGAGGGAGCCGGAGCTTGCCGAAGGTGCGGGGCGTCTGGTCGAAGAATCCCATGGCGCGCATGGCGGTGATGACCGCGATGTGCCCGGGATAGCGGATGAGCTTGTTGTCCATGGTCTTGACCTTGCCGGCATAGGTCCAGGCCATGGTGGAGAGGCCCCCGGCCGCGTGCGCGGCCTCGCAGCGGCCCAGGGGGGCGGGCAGGTCGATGGTCTCGACCTCGGAGAGGCCGCCGACCTCGACGCGCTTGCCGTTGCGCAGGGCCGTGGCGTTCTCCACGTACTCGTTGATGAGGCCGTGCTCCGAGAAAGTGAGCATGTAGTCCATGGGCGGCACCGGCTTCTGGGGCAGGCCGCCGTCGCGGATGAGGACTTCGTCGCTCTGGTCGAGCTGCTCCATCCCGTGCACCGCGATGGTGGAGATCATGCCCGGCCCGAGGCCGTTGTCGGGCAGGACGCAGATGCCGGCCTTCTTGGCCTGCGCGTGCAGGGCCAGCTCTTGGCGCACGATCCCGGTGTTGCCGCCCAGGTCCACGTAATTGACCTTGGCCGCGACCGCGGCCTTGGCCAGGGGCAGGTTGAAGAAATAGGGCACGGCGCTGACTAGGGCGTCGCGGCCGCGAGCGAGGCTTTTCACGCGAGCGGTGTCGCCAGCGTCGGCCCGCGCGGTCTTGACCTTGGGCGACTTGAGGAAGGCCTTGGTCTTGGCCAGCATCTTCGCTGAGCTGTCGGCCAGCAGGATCTCCGTCACCGCCGGATTCTTGAGCATGTCGAAGGCGCAAGCCCGGCCCTGCATCCCGGCTCCCAGTATCATGAATCTCATGGCGTTCTCCTTGGACTAGTCGGACCAGGTCGGGGTGGTGGTGTTGCCCGGGATGTCGGCGAGGCGGTGGGGCGCGGAGCCGTCCGCGTCCATGACGAAGAGCTCGCCGCGACCGCTGCGCGTGCTGGTGAAGGCGAGGAAGCGGCCGTCCGGGGACCAGCTGGGGTTCTCGCTGGCGCCCTCGCCGTGCGTGAGCTGGCGGATCTGGTTGCCCGTGATGTCCACCAGGAAGATGTCCATCTTGTCCTTGTTGTGGGCGCGGCCCGCGAAGGCGATCCATTCCCCGGTCGGGGACCACGCGGGCGAGTCGCACCAGTTGAGGTTGGTGAGGCGCTTGACCCGCTGGGTGGTCATGTCGAGGATATGGATCTGGGGGTTGCCGGAGCGGTCGGAGACGAAGGCCACCTGCGCGGCGTCCGGCGAGAAGGTCGGGGAGCTGTCCGCGCCGAAATGCTGGGTGAGCCGGGTGACCGAGCCGTCGGAGATGTTCTTGAGATGGAGGTTGGGGCTCTTCTGCCGGGAGAGGGTCATGAGCAGCTGCGTCCCGTCCGGAGAGAAGCCGCCGGCGATGTTGAGGCCCTGGTCAGCGGAAAGGACTGCGACCTTGCCGGTGGCCAGGTCCATACGGAAGAGGTCGGGGTTGCCGTCCTTGTAGCTGGTGAAGACCAAAGACTTGCGGTCGGGCGCGAAGCGCGGCAGCAGGGAGATGGAGCCGTAGGCCGTGAGCTTGCGGCGGGTGGCCCCATCATAGTCCATCACGGAGATCTCCTTGTGGCCGGTGGAGTCGTTGGCGAAGGCGATCATGGTGTGCGCGACGCCGTTCTTCCCGGTCAGATGCAGGACCAGATCGTCGGCCAGACGATGGGCCAGCGAGCGGGGGAAGGCCGCTTCCTGACGGTAGTAGCGCTCGAACAGGGTCTCGCCGGAGCCGACGTCCACCAGCTGGGCGGACAGGGACAGCTTGGCGGCGGAGCCGACCTTGGCCACGAGCAGGCAGCCGGCCAGGCGCGCCTTCCACTGGGGCGCGATGTCCTTGAGGTTGGCGCCATCGAAATGCGGGCCCTCCTCGAGGATGGTGAAGGACCGCGAGAAGAGCAGGTCGTCGCGCACCACGTCGCGCAGCTGCTTGGCAGATAGCGCGTCCGCGCCCCGCTGGGGGTCCTCGGCGACGAATGGCGGCAGAGCCAGGACGATGGCGCGCGTCCCGCCCGCGCGGCCGGCCAGGCTGATGTGGACCTCCGGCGCCTCCGGCGCGGCCTGCGCCGAAGGCGCAGGTGCCAACGCGGCCAGGGCCAGGCTCAGGCCCAGCGCGGTCACGGCGCCGGGTCCTCGGCCTTTTTCGCGCTTGCGGCCGCGAGCTTCTTGAGCTGGTGCTCCGCCGCCTTGGCTTCGGGGCTGGAGGGGAAGTCCGCCACCACGGATTCCAGGTACTGCCGGGCCTCGGGCGTGTCCTTGCGCAGATTGATGAGGCAGAGGGCGTACTTGATCCGGGCGGAGGCGGTCAGCACGCTCTTGGGGTACTTCTCGAGGTAGATGCCGAATTGGCGGCCGGCGGCTTTCCACTTCTTGAGGCCGTAGTAGGCCTCGCCCAGGTCGTAGGTGGCCACGTCCGCCAGCGCGCCTTTCGGGAAGCTGCTGATGTACTGCTCGAAGCCCTTGGCGGCCAAGTCGTAGGATTTCTTGTTCAGGCGCACTTCGGCGGCCTGGAAGAGCTCCGAGGGCGCGGTCTGCTGGAGCTGGCTGGTCAGAGCCGCCTGCGACTGGGCCAAGGACGCCTTCTGCTCGTCGATGCTCTTGGCCTGGACCGTGGTCAGGGTGGTCCCGATGGCGGCGACCTTGTTGCCGATGGTGGCGGCGAGGTCGTCGATCTTGGAGGACAGCTCGCTCATCTGCCCCTCGGAGTGGCGTACGGTCTCGTTGAAAGCGGTGAGCCCTTCCTGCAGGCGCTGCATCTGCACGCTGAGGTCCGCCTGGTTGCTCTGCATCGAGGAGATCGTGTTCTTGAGATCCGCCACCTGGTGCTTGAGCTCGTCGGTCTGGTTCTCCAGGTCCAGCACGTCCCTCTGCGTGGCGACGCAGCCGCCCAGTCCCGCGGCCGAGGCCAGGAGCAGTCCGAGGGGGAGTATCCTCCTCATCATTGGGCGCTGTCGGTTCCGGGGGCCGGGGCGGAGGCCGGAACGGGCGCCGGAGCCCGGGAGCGCACCCCCGTCTCCGCCCGGCGGTTCTGGGCCCAGCAGTCTTCGGTGGACTCGGAGCAGGTCGGGGATTCCTTGCCGTAGCTGATGGTGCCCAAGGACGCGCCCGGGACCCCGAGCCGGATGTAGTACTCGCGCACCGTCTTGGCGCGCTTCTGGCCCAGAGCCAGGTTGTACTCCACCGTGCCGCGCTCGTCGCAGTATCCGGCGATGCGGACGTCGAGCTCGTCGCGCGCCTTCAGGTATTCGGCGTTCTTCTTGAGGGCGGCCAGAGCCGCATCGCCGAGGCCTGAGCTGTCGTAGTCAAAATGGATGGTCTCCAACTCCGGGACCGCTGTGAACTCCGAGCCGCGCAGGCTCGCTTCGGTGACCTCGACCCCGGGCACATACGGCTTGGCGCTCTCCGAGCCGGCCTGGCCCTTGTCCTCGCCGGCCTGGCGTTTGAGCCGGCTGTTGCCGGACGCGCAGCCGGACAGCGTCAAGACGCAGGCCAGGACCGCCGTCAGGCCAGCCGCTCCACCAATTTTCATTGCCATGGATTCTCCCTGCGGATACAGGGCTATCTTAGCAAAAAATGGCGGCCGGGTCAGGGCTTTCCGGACTGCGGCGGGGAGGCCGGAGCCAGCAGTTCGCGCACGGCGGCCCGGAAATCCTGCAGATGCACCGGCTTGGCGAGGAAGCTGGCTCCGTCCGGGTCGGCGATCTCCTTGAGGATATCCTCTCCGGTGGCCTCGCCGCTCATGAACAGGATCGGGGTGAGGTGCGTGGCCTGGTTGCGGCGCAGGGATTCGAAGAGGTGCGCCCCGGTCATCCCCGGCATGTGATAGTCCAGGATGATGAGGTCGGGCTTAAGCGCCCGGGCCTTCTGCATGCCCTCCACGGCTTCTCCGGCGGTCTCCACGCCGTGGCCCTCGCGCGTCAGGATGTCGGAGAGCAGTTCCACGATCGAATAATCGTCGTCGATGATCAGTATCTTGGCCATGGCGCAGGCGCGGCCGGGCATTGCGGAAGCGCGAGAATTATACCCTATGCGCGAGCGCGAAGGAAAGCCCGTTGATCACCCATCAGGGCCGGGCCTTTCCGCCGAGCCGGGCTTGGACCTGCGCCAGGTTTTCCCGCGCCTCCGCCAGATCCGGATCGGCCTGCGCGGCCGCCGCGAACTCAACGGCGGCGCCGGCCAGTGCGCCTTGCGCGGCCAACAGCATCCCCAGATTGTTGTGCGCCTTGGCGTAGCGCGGGGACAGCTCCAGGGCGCGGCGCAGCTGCGCGGCCGCCTGCGCCAGGTCTCCTTGCGCGGCCAAGGCGACTCCCAGATTGTTGTGCGCCTCCGCAAAAGCGGGATCGAGCTCCAGAGCGCGGCGGAACTGGGTGATGGACTGCGCGGTCTTGCCTTGCTCATAGAACGCCAAGCCGAGATAGCGGAGGGCGACGGGATCATCCGAGTTTACGGAGAGCGCGTGCTCCCAGAGCACGACGCTGTTGCGCCAGAAGCGCAGCTGCAGGCCAGCCGCGATCATGAAGGCCGGGAGCAAGACGACAGCCGCCAGACTCGCGGCGCCCACGCCGCGCCCGGCAGTCCCCGGAGGGATGGCCCATGCCGCCATGATGGCCAGTCCGATGAGGGGAATATAGGCATAATGGTCGGCCATGGCGCGGTCGCCCACCTGGAGCAGGCCGACCATCGGGGCCAGCGTGATCAAGAACCATAGCCAGCCCGCAAGCCAAGCCGGCTGCCTTGACCGCAGGCGGACCGCAGCCAGGCTTATGACGGCGAGCAGAAGCAGCGCGCCGAGGACGGCCTTGAGGCTGAGAGAGTCGAGGTAATACGGATAGTGCACCGACAGAGCGCTGGGCCAGACGGCCTTGCGCAGATAGAGCGTGCCGGAGACGAGGACGTTGGACACCCTCAAATGGAGCGGCAGCTCTCCCAGGCGCGCCAGGCGAGCGTGATGAAGGGCCGCGAGACCGGCGGCGGCCGCCACGCCGAAGAGGGGTAATTTTTCCACGAACAACGGCCGCCAGCCTCTGCGGAAACGGCCCAACGGCCAGTAGTCCAGCAGCAGCAACAGGCAGGGCAAGGTGACCGCCACCGCCTTGGCGAGTATGGCGGCGACGAAAGAGAGGAGGACCGCCGCGTAGCGGCTCCTGGTGGGCCTCTCCGCGTAAAGGCCGTAGCGCCAGAGCGCGATCAGGATGAAGCAGGAGCTGAGAAGGTTCTTGCGTTCGGCGACCCAGGCCACCGATTCGACCTGCAGGGGATGGACCGCGAAGATCGCCGCCACGAAGGCGCTGCGCCAAGCGTCGCGAGTCATGCGGCGCAGGGCCATGAACAGCAGCACGGCGTTGGCCGCGTGGATCAGGAGATTCATGAGATGGTGGCCCCAGGGCTGGAGACCGAAGAGTTGCACGTCGAGCGCATGGGAGATGAAGGTCAGCGGATACCAATTGTCCGCCTCCACGGCTCGGAACGCCCAGCCGACCAAGGACAGGCTCAAGCCGCCGCGGACATGGGCATTGCCCGTCACATAATACCAGTCGTCGAGATTGACGAAATCATGGGTCAACGCCGGCCAGAAGACCCCGAATGTCATGGCGATCAGAAGCAGGCCGAATATCCAGGAGCGCGGCGTCTCGGCGGCAGGTTTGATCATCAAGGCCTCTGCTGCTGCCCCCTGGCCGCGCGGCGGTAGAGGTAGAGCCGTTCCGTGCGCCCGGAAAGAGGAGAGAAGTACTTCTCCACAGCCAGCAGCTCATGCGGCGGACGGGGCGGCGCCTTGAAGGTGACGACCGCCTTCGGCTCGCTGAGACAAGCGAGCGCCCGGATATCGCTGGGGTCAAGCCAGGCTGCAGTCTGGCGTCGGCTGAGGTCGGCCGAGACAGCGGCCTCGTTGCGAGCCCAGCACCAATCGATGTCGGCATGGACCGCGCTGGCCGGCAACCCTGCGGCCACCGCTCCTTCTCCCAGCCTCCAAGCCGCCGCCGTGGCGCGCAGATAGTCGGACGTCCCGGCCCAGGAGAACCAGGCCAGGAGCGCGGTCCCGATGCCCAGGGCGGTCTGCGCGCGGGCGCGGCCGCTGGCAGCCGCCTGGGCGCACAGCAAAAGCGCGGGGACCAAGACCAGGATGTAGCGGTCGAAGAAATAGGCACCGAGCAAGGTCGCGGCGAACTGCGGCACGAAGGTCAGAGTCGCCAGCGCCCCTGCCCCCGATACCGGACCTTCAGTGAGGGCGAGCCCCAGAGTCGCAAGCGAGAGCCAGGAGAGGCCGCTGAGGGTCTTCCAGAACCAGCCGCCCTGGAGGAAGAAGGGCGGGCGGAAGTCCATGCCGTTGATGTTGAAGCACCCCAGGCCCCAACGGCTGATGTAGGCGCACTCATGGAAGAGATTCTGGGCCAGGAGTCCTTCTTTCGGGAGCGGGTAATAGGGCAGCCAGCCGCCGGAAAGCAGGAAAAGGGCCATGGCCGCGGCGAAGGCCGCAGCCGGATACCAGCGCCGAGCCGGCAGGCGCCGTAGTCTTTCCAGAGGACGGTCGCACCAGAAAGCCGCGGCCAATGGGATGCTGAAAAGGCCGCAATAGACGAGGGTGGCGGCCAGGCGCTGGGAAAGCAGCGTCGCGTAGCCGGCCAGGCTCAACCGGGTCTCCCAGAGCCAAGGATGGTGGTTGCCGGTCGGGCCGTGCACGAGGCTCAGCCAGGCTTGATAGCCGGCCACGGCGGCCAGCGGGACGAGCCACACGGCAATTAGGCTGCGCCGGTCCCGGGAGAGTCTGCGCCAATAGCAGACGCTGAGGCCTGCCGGGATGGAGAGGGCGGTCTGGCGGATGCCGTAAGCCAGGGCCGCGAAAAGGGCGCCGGCGACCAGCCAGCGCCGGTCGCAGCTGTCGCCGCGGAAAGCCCGGCGGCTCAAGGCCAATGCGACGAGGCCCAGCGAGAGGGCAGGGGCATCGGTCATAAAGCTGGGGCAGAGGACGAAGAAAAGGGGATTGAAAGCGAAGAGCAGGGCCGCCGGGAGGGCGGAGCCCGGGTCCCCCTGCGGCCGTTCCTGCCGCAAGAGGTCGTGGAACGCCAGCACGCCGAGCCAGCCCAAGACGAGGGTCGAGAGGCGCAGGGGGCCGTAGCCGGGGCCGAACAGCGCGCGGAAGAGCGCGCCCCACCAGGCCTGGACGACGAGGTTGGCCGGGGCCCATACGGGGAGCCGGAGGCCGCCCTCGAAGATGGAGCGGACGGCCGAGGCGTAGGCCCAGTCGTCGTTGAGGGCGACGTCCTGGAAAGGCGGCAGGAGCAGGACGGCCAGCCAGTAGACGAAGGTCAGGACCGACGGGTCGCGCCAGGACGGCCCCTTAATCTCGCGCACGGCACCAATTGTCGAGGCTCAGCCGCTGGGCGCCCTGGCGGAAGGCCTGGACGGCGCACGCGGCCCAGAGCCCGTTTAGGGCCAGCTCCTGGGACGGGGTGGGATGGAAGCCGAAGCCGAAGCAGCCGCAGTTGGGCAGGCGGATGCCCTTGAGCTTCGTGTAGAGGATGGCGGTGGCGAAGGCGATGACCATGCCGCCGATGGCCGCGGCGGCGGCTCGGGTCAGGAACCCGAAGAGAAGGGCGAAGCCGAAGACGACCTCGAGCCAGGGCAGGAAGGCGGCTATGATGAGGATAAAGTCACGTGAGGTCACCAGACCGTAGTTCTCGATGACCAAAGCGAACTCCTCGATCGGCGCAGCGGCCTTGAGCGTGCCGGAGATGATGAAGACCAAGGCGAGGAGGATGCGGGCCGCTAAGCCGAACCACGGGTCACACAGCGCCGGCCACCCCACGGAACCGGCGTCCCCCTTATAGGGGGACGCCGGTTGCGAGGCGCCGAAGGCGCCTCGCTCGCTGTTGGCGGGACGTCCGCAGGGCGTCCCGCTCACTTCTTTTTTAGGAGCTTGTCTATCCATGGGACGCCGCCCTCCGAGAGCTGCCGTGCGCCGGAGAAGCGCTTTCCGTTGATGAAGAATGTGGGGGTGGAGAGGACCCAGTGGTCGTCGCCGTCCTTCCGGTCGGCTTCGATGAAAGTGGAGACCGTGGGGTCCTTGAGACAGGCTGAAAACGCCGTCATGTCCAAGCCGAGACTGCGCGCGTAGGGGATGAAGTCCTGGGGCGAGCCGGGCGGCGGCGCCTTGGTCTGCGCTTCTTTCGGGGCCGGCGGGGCCCAATCCGCCTGCTTGTCGTAGAGAAGATCATGGAGGTCCCAGAAACGTCCCTGCCGGCCCGCGCATTCGGCGGCCACGGCCGCGGGCCAAGCCGAGAGGTGTTGTTGCAGAGGATAATGCTTGAAGACGAGCCGCGCTTGCTGGCCGTAGATGGACAGCAGGTTCTTCAGAGGCTCGACCGCAAAGCGGCATGCCGGGCACTGCAGATCCGAGAACTCGACGATGACGATGGGGGCCTTGGCCTCTCCCTTCTGCCGATACAAGGGCGCGCCGGGGGCGTAGGGATTCTGGCTCTGGTGGCCGCGCACCGCCTTGACCGAGGCCGCCGACGCCAGCAATACGGCCGAGGCGGCCCAGAGATGGCGGGCGAAAGCGGTGCGCGGGAGCATGGGATCTTCTATTCCGATAATGAAAGCCGGACGGATTTTAGCAAATATGACGGACTTCAGAAAAACGCCAGGAACCGGTCCTCGTATTCCTCGAAAAGGCCGTATTCGCGGAGCTTGCGGCCCAAGAGCTCGACTGCGCCGCGGTCCTGCCGGGCTGCGGCGAAGAGCTGCTCGACCTCCCGGCGCCGGCGGTCAGCCGACAGGCCTTCGGGGTCGAAGAGGCCGCGGCGCTCCAAGTCGCGCACCTGGACCGGGAAGGAGCGGGCCGCATGGTCCAAGGTGAACTTCATGAGGGCCAGGCCCCAGGCCGCGTCAGGGCAGCCGATGACCGCCTCGTCGCCGGCTTCCCGCCGGTCCAGATCAGTGATGATGCGGCCGGCCACGGCCTGCGGTTCGCCGGCCAGAACGCGGGTCCGGAGGTCCTGGTTCTTGAAATTGTACTCCAGGGCGCGCAGCAGGTCCCGATAGGCCGGGGTGAGCCATTGCGCGAACTCCTTGGCCTGGCGGCCGAAGCCCTGGAAGCGCTCCGCGAAGGCGTCGGGCGTGATGATCTTAGGCTTGTCGGAGAGGACCGTGCCCCGGCGCAGGCGGGTCCGGTCCTTGAGGTCCTCGACCGGGGACACCAGGTGGTAGGTCAGGCGCGTGGCCCCGAAGGTCGCCAGCGTGTGGGCCGGGGCGCGCAGGACCTTGACTTCGCCCACGAGCTTGCGGAAGGCTTCGGCGTCCATCTCCTTTAGTATATAATTAAAAGGTGAGAGACGATGATTGGACCGAGGAGTTCCCGGCCGCCATCACGGTCTGCGACGAGCAGGGCGTGATCCTGTCCATGAACCGGGCCGCCGGCGAGGTCTTGCGAAAGAACGGAGGCCGCGCCTTGGTCGGCAAGAGCCTGCTCGACTGCCACCCCGAGCCGGCGCGGTCTTTGCTGGTCGACATGCTCAAGAGCCCCCGCGCGAACACCTACACCGTGGAGAAGGGGGCGGTCAGGAAACTCATCCACCAGGCGCCCTGGTATCGGGCGGGCCGCTGCGCCGGTTTCGTGGAGCTCTCCATCGTCCTGCCCGAGCCGATGGCGCACCGCGTGCGCAAGGAGCCTGAACAATGAGCGTCACAGCCGGAATCACCCGGGCCGAAGCCTGGGACCTTCTGCAGGAGCACGTGAAGAACCCCAACATGCTCAAGCATTGCCTGGCCTCCGAGGCGGTGATGCGCGCCGCGGCCAGACGACTGGGGCAGGACGAGGAGGCCTGGGGGCTGGCGGGCCTGCTGCACGACCTCGACGTGGAGCTGACCGGCGGGGACCTCAAGGTCCACGGCCTGAGGGCCGTGGAGATGCTCACCGCCCGCGGCGTGGCCCCGGAGATCGTGGACGCCATCAAGATGCACAACGAGAACGCCCACGGCCAGAAGCGCAGCACGGTCTTCCAGAAGGCGCTGGCCGCCAGCGAGACCATCACGGGCCTGGTGACGGCCACCACCTTGGTCTATCCGGACCAGAAGCTCGCCAGCGTCAGGCCCTCGTCGGTGGTCAAGCGCATGAAGGAGAAGTCCTTCGCCGCGTCGGTGGACCGCGACATCATCCGCGAATGCGAGGCGGTGGGCATCCCCCTGCCCGAGTTCGCCGAACTCGCGGTGGCCGCTATGCGCGCCATCGCCGTGGACCTGGGGCTCTAGACCTCGGTTAGTTGAGGAACTGGCCGGCCTCGGCGAGCATGATCTCGGCGCGGGTGATAGCGCGGTATATCGCCGGCGTCCCGGCGCGCACGGCATAGGCCGGCGCGAGGTTCATTCGGTCGATCTGCCGCGAATCCCAGGCCTGCAGCAGGCACAGCCCGCCGAAAAGCGCGGCGGCCATCGGCCAAATCGGAAAGAATCCCCTGGGCATACTCGATCTCCTCAAGGACAGGATAGCCGAGGCGCGTTGCACGGCTGTTACAGGAGATTAAAAACGCGGTAAAGAGCCGTCCCGGGCAAGCCGCGGCTAGGCGCTGGTCCCGTCGTGCCGGTGGTCCCCGCCGTCCTTGTAGCCCAGCTTCTCGACCATCGACTGGATGGCCTTGGGGTCGCCCTGGGTGGCCTGCAGCTCGGCGAGGTGGTCGAGGTAGCTCAGGCCCATGGCTCCCAGCCGGCTGGGGCGCTCGCGCTGCGCGGCCATGAAAGCGGCGCGCAGGTAGCAGATGCGCTCGTCATAGGGGTCGGCGACCTTGAGCCACTGGTACTGGGTCGTGAAAGCCGAGACCTCGCCGGCGACGACGTCCGTGCCGTTGAGCTTGCCCGCCTGCTGGTCGCGGGCGTGAGCGGACTCGTGGATGAGCGTGGCGAAGGCGATGGCGTCCCCGACCTTGGTGGCGAGGAAGGAGAGGAGTTCGTTGAGCTTGATGGTCCCCAGCTCGGCCTTGTTGAGCCAGTAGTTGTAGACCCCCATCTCGTGGTCGGCGAGCTCGCCCTTGCGGTCGAAGTCCGCGCGGCCGTTCTGCTGCATGCCGCGGGCGTAGCTCATGGCCTCGGCCATGGGCTTGGGGATCTCCTTGTCGTAGAAAGCGAGGCGTTGTTCCGCGCTGGCGACCAGGCGCTTGACGTCGGCCGGGGCGGCCGGCGGCGTGGGCTCGCGGTCCCAGCCGCGCAGGTTGACGTGAACCACGATCTTCGAACTGGGTATGCGGCCGAAGAAGTCCTGGGCCAGCCGGTAGATGGTGCCGTCCGTGGCGGCGTGATCGGCCACGGCATCCTTGAGCTGGGAGACCTCCTGGTGCATCTCGTCGGCATGGGAGGCGTCGATGGCGACCGTGGCGGCGGACAGGGGGGAGGCCGCGAGCAGCAGCGCCGTCCACAGGATCGCTCGTGACTTCATATGG
>JAPLKL010000036.1 GCA_026388095.1 Elusimicrobiota bacterium
GACTTGCACCTCCCAGTCATGCTCATGCTGGGCACACCGCCGGCCTCGGAACCCCTACGGGGTTCCGAGGGTCTTAACGGCAGCGGCCGACGGAAGCGGACCTTAAGTGACCGGCATTGAGGCTAAGGCTGCCAGTAGCCCCGCTCCCTGGCCTGGCGCAGGAGCTCGTCGGGCATGGTCTTGCTCGTGGGGACGAGCCCCTTGGCGCTCACCCGCTGGCCCCAGTCCCGCAGCTTCTCGCGCAGGCCCGCCGCGACGTCGGGATGGGCCCCGGAGACCTCGCGCGACTCTTCCGGATCTTCGGCTATGTCGTAAAGCTCAGAGGTCTCTTTTGCGGCCTGGGCGCGGTCGCCCTTCCTGGCCTCCTGGAGGCTGACCGAGCTCTCGTAGATCAGCTTCCAGCGCTCGTCGCGTATGCTCTCCGTGCGGCTCCAATAATCGAAGGTGTTGTCCCAGAGGCCCTGGGTGTTGTAGGGAGCCCCTGAGAAGACGTACCGGTTGGCGGACGCGCCGCTCTCGACCAAAGAGGCCAAAGACTTGCCCTGCAGGCCTGCGGGAGCCGGCAGTCCCAAAGCGTCGAGCAAAGACGGCATGAGATCGACGAGCCCGACCAGGCCGGAGACGCGCCGGGCCGGAGCCCCGGGGAACTTGATGATGACCGGCACGTGCAGGATGTCGTCGTAGCTGGTCCCCCGCCGCGTCCCGGCCCGCCCGAACCGGCCGTGCTTGGCGAACATCTCGCCGTGCTCGGAGACGACCACCACGATGGTCTTGGCCAATAGCCCGGCGTCCAGCGAGCGCAGGAAGCCCCCCACCATGGAATCGGTCTCCAGCACCTTCTCGTCGTACGAGTCGCTGAGGAAATCGATGTCGTCCTGGGTGAGGCGGACCTTCTTGCCCATGTCGTCCGGGCATTTCTCCGTCTTCGGGAATTTCGGGCAGCCGCCGGCGTACTCGGCCTCGTACTCCGCTTCGGCCATGCGCAGGCCCCGCACGCAGCGTCGGGGGTCGAAATGGAGAGTCTTGCCGCGCAGGTCGCTGAAGGCGCCTTTGAAAGGCCGGTCCGGCAGGAACGGGCAATGGGCGTCGTAGCCGTGCACGAAGAGCATGAATCTCTTCCCTCCGTTCTCGGCCAGCCATTTCCGCGCCTGCGGGATGGTGGTCTTGAAGCTCGAAAAGGTCGGGTTCTCCGGGGCGTCCTGGAACCCGCGCATATGGCTGAATCCCGGGTTATAATCCAGCCCGCCCGTGAAAGCGGCGGTCCGGTAGCCGCTGTCCCGGAGGATCTCCGGCAGGGTCCGGACCGAGGCCTCCAGGACGTTCTTGAAGTGCCGCACGAAGATCTGGTGCGCGTAGGGGTATAGGGAGGTGAACAGCGTGACCCCCACGGGCAAAGTCCAGGAGGCGTGCGTGAAGGCGTTGTCGAACACCAGAGCATCCTTGGCCCAGTCCTCCAGGAGCGGGGTCGTCCGGCGGCCGTAGCCGTAGAGGCTCATGTGGTTGGCGCCGATGTTGGTGATGGAGACGAGCAGGAGGTTGTAGCCCTGGTATTTCCCCGAGAAGGCGCATGGCCCGGCCAAGGCGTCCATGCCCTTCTCCACGAAGGAGTCGTCGATGGCGCCCTTCAGGTCCTTCTTCTTTTTGATGAAACCATACTTCAGGAGGAGGTCCTGCATGGCCTCCAGGAGCTCCGGCCGGACCCGGGGCGGCAGGTCGTACTGAGGGATCATCATCCCCGCGTACTCCGCCTTCATCATCAAGCCCTTGTCCCATGACTTGTCGACCTTCTCCGGCGGGAGCGTGCGCTCGTAGGCGATCCGCTTGATGTAGGCGTTGACGACCTTCTGCACCAAGTCCGGATGCCGGGCGATGAAATCGTTGCGGAAGACCAGGACGGCCTGGGACATTTCCGGGTTGAGCCAATTCAGGGGCCGGTAGGGGTAAAGGTATCTCTCCAACGCGTGCGCGGTCATCAGGTGATAGTAGCCCCCGTCGACCTCCTTGTTCTCGAGCTGCCGGGCGATTTCGTCGTCAGGGACCTGCGCCAGGACCTTGATGGTGGGGTCGTCGCCCATGCCGATGGACGCGAGGAATTCCTTCAGGAAGATGTAATCCCCCGGCCCGGCGCGCCGCGTGACCAAGGTCTTGCCGTGGAAATCGGCCGGGGAGTTGATGACCACGCCCTTGCGCAGCGCGATCACGTGCCCCGGCCGAGCCCGGGTGTCGTAGCCCAGCAGCGCCACCGCGGTGATGGGCTTGTCCTCGGCCACGCACTGGATGAAGGAGCTCTCCCCGATGGTCCCGGCGTCCACCTTCCCCGCCAGCATAGCGTCCACGATCTCCGTGCCGCGCATCTTGGAGAACTCTTCGAAGCCCAGCCCCTTCTGGTGCTTCATGATCTCGTCATGCGTCCTGGGGAGCTTGTAGACGGTGCGGTCGTGCAGGCCCGCGGTGTATAGCTCGACGGGAACGCCCGCCGCCTCGAAATAGCCCTCGACATAGGTCCGGTAGACGACGTTGGTGCGGCCGCCGTGGAAATAGCCGATGCGCACGGGCGCGCTCGAAACGCCGGGTTGCTCCGCCGCGGCCCGGAGAGCCGACGGCCGGGATAGGGCGCCCAGCAGAACGCAGGACCAGCAGCAGGCACGCTTCAGCATTTGAAATCCACCTCCACGCGAGGCATCCGGGAGGCCGCCGCCGCCAGCCGGCCGCCTTGGCGCAGTTCCAGGAGCCAAGCGCGCCCCCCCGGAGCACCGCCGGGGCCGAAGGTGAAGACCTGCGGGCCGGGATGCTTCAAGAACCAGTCCCGGGTGCGGTTGCCGCGGCCCCAGGGCGGGATGCCCGCGGCCGCCAAGCGCTTCTGCCTGAATCCGGCTTCCCTGATGGCCGCCAAAGACCTGTGCGGGGCGGACCAGGCCACGAGCGGGTTGTAGACGCGGCCGAGCGGGGAAAGGGCCTGGCCGGCTTGGCGGATGAACCGGGCGTTGAGTCCGCCCCCGTCCGGGCCCCCGTCGACCGCAGCGCGCAGGCGCTCCGGAACTCCGGGCGCGACCAGCCGGCCCGGGAACTGCGGTGCATTGTAGATGACCGCGTCCGCCCGCAGCCCGCGCCGGACCAAAGGCGCGACCAGATCCCCCTGGAAGAAGCGGCAGCGGTCCGCCACGCCGTTGCGGCGCGCGTTGCGGCGCGCGCAGCGCAGGGCCGCGGGGTTGATGTCCGTGCCGAAGACCCGGCCCGCGCCGAGCTTGGCGGCGAGGATGGCGTGCAGCCCGCTGCCCGCGCCCACGTCGCAGAAGGTCTCGCCCGGGACCACGCGCATGTGCGCGGCCGTGAACCAGGACATCAGGTTCGGCACGAAGACGTCCTCCTCGTGGATGTCCAGCGTGAGCGCGCAGCCTTGGACGCGGCAGGTTATCTTGTACATAAGATGACGGCGCGGGATAATTTTACCATTTAGCCAAGAGTCGCCGTCCCCGCGGGGCAAATGATAACATCTCGACGGACATGAAGATCGCCGCCCCCCTGCGCGCCCCCGACGAACTCGAGCCGCTGGCCCGGGCCGGGGCGGGCGAGGTCTTCTGCGGCGTCTTGGACCTGGGCGCCCGGCCCGACTATTTCCCTAACGGCCGGTCCCAGCCCTCCGCCAACCTGGCCTCCTTCCGCGAGCTGGAGCAGGTCGCGGCCCTCGGCCGCGCCCGCGGCGTGGCCGTGATGTTCTGCGCCAACGCTCCGCAGGGCCGCGTCCAGACCGGTTGGCTCAAGGACGACATCCTCCGGGCTTGCGCCGCGGGCGTCTCCGGAATCGTCCTGGCAGACCACTGCCTGCTGCCCTGGGCGGCGCGCCAGGCGCCCGGCCTGACCTTGGCCATGGGTACGCTGTCCCCCGCTCTCAACCGGCCGACCCTGGACCTCCTGGCCGGCTGCGGCGCCAAGCGGGTCGTGCTTGAGCGCCTGCTGACTTTGGCCGAGATCGCGGGCCTCACCGCCCATGCCCGGGGCCTGGGCCTGAAGACCGAGGTCCTCATCGCCACGGCCTGCGTCCATATCAACGCTTTCTGCCACTACCATCAGCTGCACGCCCGCTGGGAGGGCGACCTCCAGGCCTTGACCCGGGGGCCTTACGCTCCCTGCCGGCAGCCGCAACAGATCGAGGTCTGGGACGCCGGCCGGCCGCTGGGAGCCCGCGCCGCGGCCGCGGCCCAGCCCTGGGGCTTCTGCGCGCTCTGCTCCTTGCCCCAGCTGCAGGAAGCGGGCGTCGCCTACATCAAGGTCCCCGGCCGCGAGAACCCCATCGAGGAGCGGCTGCGGCGCGTGAGCATGGTCCGCCGCTGCCTCTTGGACCGCGAAGCCGGCCCCCGGCTGCACCGCGAGTTCCTGGGCCGCGACTGCTCTTGGCAGGACTGCCAGCACTACGAGGTCTACGCGCGGCGCCGAGGCGAGTCATGACCCCGCCCGGCGGCGAATGCGCGCTGTTCCTGCGCCGTGTGCCTGCTGCGGGACTATCCCCGGGCCGGCTGTACATCGGCGACGAGACCTGCGAGCGGCGGCTGCCCTCGGAGGAACTGCTGGCCTGGATCGAGGGAGAGTGCCCCGCGCCGCACTGGCCGCTGACTGTGGCCACGCCGCCCCTGACCGACTCCGGCCTCGCGCTCCTGGAAGGCGTACTGCGGCGCTTGAGCCGGATGCGGCCCGGAGGATTCGAGGTCGCGGTCAACGATCTAGGCGCCCTGGAGTTGCTGCGCGGCTTTCCCAAGGCTGAGCCCGTGTGCGGCCGCCTGCTCGCCGGCCGCTACATGCACTTCCCCGAATTTCCGGACGAGTTCCTGGATTTCCTGGCCGTCCGCGGCATCAGCCGCGTGGAGATCAACTCCCGCAGCCAGCTCCAGACCACGCGCGAGCAGCTCCGGAGCCGCGGCCTGCGCGCGCATTTCCATTGGCCCCACATGTTCGTGGCGGTGACCCGCTTCTGCGCCGCTGCTGACGGGTTCGCCGGGCATCCGCGCGACGCCATCGCCGCCTGCAGCCGCGGCTGCGAGCGGTTCACGGGGACCTACGCTGTGGGGGGGACGGAGCTCCTGGTCTGCGGCAACGCCCTATGGACCAAGCACCCCGGCCCAGCTCAGCCGCCGGAAGAGGCCGACCGCATCGTGTCCGACGAGCTCATGCCAGCCCCCCCCCAATTGCACTGATTGAGGACGCAGGGCCGGTGGCAGCGGCGGATCTCCCCGCGTCGGGCCCGCGCCGCGGCGCCGCTCCAGAGCCGGTCCAGCGGGATTTTCCCGGCGTCTCCGATGGGCTCCCTGCCGAAGTCGCACAGATAGCAGGTCCCGTCGGGATGGATGCGCAGGGAGCGGCCGGTGCGGCAAACCGCCTCCGGGAACCGGCTCTCGGGGTCTTGGTAGTAGCGCCGGAACAGGCGCAGTTGCGCCGTGGAATTGGCCATGGGACAGCCGCGGGCCTTGAGCGCGGCCAGGCGCTCCAGAACGAGGGCCGCCCGCTCCGAGGAGCGGGGCCAGAGCTTCCGCCAATCGGGGCCGCAGCGCACCAAAGGATGCAGCAGGAACTCCAGTCCCAGTCCGGCGCACCACTCGGCCAGCTCGAGAAGTTCGTCGAGGTTGTGCTCCATCACGATGGCGGCGATGCCTAGCGTCGGACGGACGGACGGAGCCGCGCCCAGGAGCAGGGCGAGGGCCTGCCGGGCCCGCGCGTAGGAGCCGGGCCGGCCGCGGCTGAGGTCGTGCGTGGCCGGGGCCATGCCGTCGAGAGATATCCAGAGGCGCTTGATCCCGCAGCCCAGGAGCCGGGGCAGCGCAGCGCGGCTGATCCGGCTCGCGTTGGTCGTGGCGAAGGCGTAGACGCCCAGGCCGGCCGCGTGGGCGCAAATCTCATGGAAGGCCGGCGACAGCATGGGCTCGCCGCCGGTCAGGTGAAGGCGCCAGCCCGGGCCGCGCCAGGCGACCAGCTGAGAGATGAGTCCCTTCCAGGCCGCCGCGCCCAGCCGGTCCGGTTCCGGGCCGCCCAGCCATGAGCCGCAGTACAGACAGCGGTAGTTGCACCGCGAGGTCAGGCGGAAAGTCATCTCCTCCGGCGGGGCCAGCATGATGAGATGATAGCATCTCCCCCTCCCCCGACGCATTTGTTATCATGGGCTCGAATATGGGCGATCCCTCGGACCTCGGCCGACGAGCCGCGCGGGTGCTCTTCAACCAATGGGCGCCCCCGCAGGCGTACCGCGACGGCATGCCGGTCATGGTGGCGGCCCGCGGCACGCGCCTGACCGACGAGCGAGGCCGCAGCTACCTCGACGCGCTCTCCGGCCTCTGGTGCGTGCCTTTGGGCTACGGCCGGCCCGAGGTCGTGGCGAGCGTGCGCCGGCAATTGGAGACCCTCTCCTACGCACCGCTGGCCTGGCTGGCGCACCGGCCCGCAGTCGAGCTGGCGGAACGGCTGCTGGCCCTGGCGCCGCCGGGCCTGGAGCGAGTCTTCTTCTGCTCCGGCGGCGGCGAGGGCGTGGACGCCTCTCTCAAGTTCGCCCGCCGCTACTGGCGCGCCCGGAACCAACCCCGGCGCAGCGTCATCCTTTACCGCACACATGCCTTCCACGGCTCCACCTACGGCGCGGCCAGCGTCTCCAGCGGCGCGGCCCTGCGCGAACCCTACGCGCCCCTGCTGCCGGACACCGTGGAGGTCTGCGAGGCCGACTCCGTGGGCCGCATGGAGGAAGCCGTCCTCTCGGTCGGGCCGGAGCGCGTGGCCGCGCTCATAGCCGAGCCGATGAGCGCCGCCGGGCCGGTGCGCGTGCCGCCCCCGGGCTATTGGCCGGCCTTGCAGGAGATGCTGCGCCGGCATGGGATACTGCTCATCCTCGATGAGGTGCTCACCGGCGTCGGCCGCACCGGGACTTGGTTCGCGGCCTCCCGCTGGGACATCCGCCCGGACCTCATGATCCTGGGCAAGGGGCTCTCCGGCGGCTATGCCCCGCTGGGCGCGGTCCTGCTCTCCGGCCGGGTCGCCGAGGCGCTGGCGGACGCGGCCGTGCCGGGCTACACCTTCGGCGGCCACCCAGCCGCCTGCGCCGCGGCCCTGGAGACATTGGCCATCATCGATAAGGAAGGGCTCCTAGCCAACGCCGCCGCCCGAGGCGAGGAGTTGCGCGCCCTCCTGAGCGAGGCCGCCGCGCCTTACGCGTGGGCCGCTCCGGTCAGCGGCTTGGGGCTGCTGGCCTCGCTGAGCCTGCGCCTGGCTCCAGGACAGGGGGCGGAACTGATGGTGCGCCTGCGCGAGCAGGGGCTCTTGTGCGTGGTGGAAGACGAAGCCCTCTGCCTGGCCCCGCCCCTGTGCGTCAGCGCGGAGGAGATCCGCGAGGTCGCCGCAGCCGTGGCGGACGGCTTGCGCTGGCTTGCAGGGCGCGCTGCCTCCAGCGCCAGCCCCGCGGGTTGATGAGACGCTCCTGGGTCGTCCAGGAGCACAAGAGCACGGAGAGCCGCTTGGCCCGCGCCGCGGCGTAGCGCAGCAGCTCCAGGGCCGCCGCCTCGCTTCCCGCCACGGGCTTGGCCGAGATATAGACCGGAGCCGGGCACGGCTTGGCCCTCAGCCCTCGGGCGGAGAATCGCGCGCGGTTGACCCCGGCGTAGCAGAGCTCGTGGAGGATGAGGTTGGGCACCCCGGCGCGGTCCAGCTCCAGGACCAAGGCCTTGAGCCGCCGCAGCCGGCCGGGGATGACCGGGATCTCGACGCTCACGTCCGAGAACAGCTCCAGGGCCCGCCGGACCGGGTCCAGCCGATAGCCGGAAGCCTCGAGGTTGAACCGGAGCCCATTGAGCCCGGCCTCGCGCAGGCGCCGCAGCGTCCTCTCCGTGGCCAGGTCTCCGTTGGTGTAGAGGTGCAGGTAGAAGCCGGGCCCGAAAGCGCGGCGCAGGCGCCGGATCGCCCGCAAGGTCAGCTCCAAGACGAGCAGCGGGTCGCCGCCCGATATCCCGGCTCCGCGCAGGCCGCAGAGACGGATGCGGCGGATGGCCTCGGAGATCCCGCGCACGGGCAGCGCGTCCAAGGACATGCCGTCCCGCCGCGGCTCAGGGTTGAAGCAGAAGAAGCACTCGCGCGTGCAGCGGGTGGTCATGCGCAGGCTGACGCTGCTGCCCCGCAGGCAGTTGCGGCAGCCGGGGGAAGGCCGGCCAGTGTAAAGGGTCCCCAGCCGCGGGCCGGCCGGCGTGGCGCGGCCCGCGGGCAGCTCGAGACGCTTCCATAGGAGCTCGGAGGCGGCGCGCCGGGCCCGGTCTTGGTCGGGGCGGACCAACGGGTGACCCGGCAGGCAAGATGCTCTGGCCATGAGCTCAGGAGCCCGAAAGGCCGGCGCGCCGCCGCAGCGCGCCGAGCATGCCGCGCGCGACCTCGGCTTGCTGCGCGGAGACGTCCAGCAGTTCCCCCGGGTCCTCGCGCAGGTCGAAGAGCCTGACGCTGCCCCGCTCCGCGTCGTAGATCAGCTTCCATCGGCCGGTGCGCAGGGAGAAGAGGCGCAGGCTCTCCCGCACCTGGAGCGTGCTGGCCGCGCTGAAGGCCGGGCGGTCATCCGGACCCCTGTCAGCGTCAGCCGCGCCCAGCAGGGGCGCCAGGCTGCGGCCCTGGAACGAGCTTGGACAGCGCAGCCCAAGGAGGTCCATGAGGGTCGGGGCCAGGTCGATGAGCTCCACTCCGCCGGAGAGCGTCCCGGGCCGGAGGCTGGGATGCCAGAAGACCAGCGGTACGCGCACCAAGGAGTCCCAGAGGGCCTCGTGGAAAGCGGTGGCGATCAGCCCGCGCTCTCCCCACTCCATGCCGTGGTCTGAGGTCAGCACGACCACGGTGTCCTCCAGCAGGCCGAGCGCTTCCAGCCTCTTCCAGAGTCTCTCCAGGAAGCGGTCGGCCGCCAGGATCTGCGCGTCATAATGGGCCACGATGTGCTTCAGCTCCCGGGGGTCGTTGCGTATGGCGTCCACCCGCGCGAGGTAATCCGGGGACGGAGGCGGCCCCCAGAAGGATTCCCAGGGGTAGCGGTTGTAGGCGCGGACGAAGTAGTAATCAGGCATCAGCGCGTCTAGCGGGCCGCCCTGGCCGAAGGCGTGCCCCACGGCCTCGGGCAGGGCGTCGGCGATGTCGAACGGGGGGTGCAGGTCATTGTCGTGGAGCAGCAGGAAGAACTTCTCCCCGCGGCGGCGCTCCAGCCAGTCGCAGGCCAGGGGCAGGATATCCTTGAAGTCCCGGAAGGACATGTTCTTTCCGGCGCGATACGCCTCGAAGCCTCGGTCCAGCCCGAATTGCGCGTCGAGGTAGGGGCCTCCCACGAATGCGGCGGTGCGGTAGCCCGACTGCCGCAGACCCTCGGCCAGGGGGATGACCGGCGGGGCCAGCCGGGCGTTGACGTGGAAGACGCCGTTGCGGGTCGGGTCCTGCGAGGTCAGGAAGGAGAAGAAGCTGGGGAAGGTCCAGTTGGATTGGCTGACGGCCTGCGCGCAGACGACCCCGCGTCGGGCCTGCTCGTCCAGCCACGGGCTGGTGCGGCGCCCATAGCCGTAGAGCCCGAGGTGGTCGGGCCGCAGCCCGTCGACGACCACGACGACGACGTTGCCGGGTTTGCCCACGCTATTTTTTCAATCCAAAGACCGCCTCGGCGTTCTGGTGCGCGATCTTGTGCACCACATCTTCCGGGAGCTGGGAGAGGAACCGGCGATACGCCCGCACGATCTCTTCATAATGGTCCCACATATAATGCTTATGCGAATCGGTTGCGAACAAGAATCGCGTTGGATGAGCCACGAAGAGCTCTTTCCATTCCGCTCGCACAATCTTCTGCTCATCCAGGATGGAGGCTCCCTGCTTCATCGCCGGATCCGCGAAATATTCGAAAGGGGTCAATTTCTTGGAGATCGTGAAGAAGACATTGTCATGCTCCTTCAGGATGTCCTTGACCTCTGCCGGACTCCCGAAGCCCATGTGGTTGATGATGAAGATCTGTTTTGGGAACATCCGGAACAGCCGGGCGAACCTGGGACGGTCCTCGTCCCAGCGATAGAATTCCCAATGGATGAATATGGGGATCGTCTCTCTCAGCCCGCCGACACGCGCGATCAAGCTCACGGAATCGGGAGAGAGCGGGTCGATATGTGTTTCGCCTCCCGGATTGCCGTCTCCGCTTAGTTTATCCGCATGCCGGTACAGGATCTCTCCGACGAAGGAGTACCGCTTGCGCTCCGTCTCCTTGATGAACAGCTCCACGGACTCCGGGGCCATCTTTGCGGCGGTCTGAAAATAATTCGGGCTCCCTTGGAAAAAAAGGCTCTTGGGCCCGCCCGCCGAAAGCTCCTCCAGCGCATCAGTCCTCTGCTCGACCACGGCTTTGTCCACTCCCATGGCCGGAACCGCGACCATGATGCCCGCCTTGTCAACCTGCGCCCGGCGGAGATGCCCGACGATGTCTTCTATCTTTATCCGCCTTTCGATCTGCATCTGGCGGGTCCACTGGACTACAGCGTCAATGAGCGGTCCATCATAGGATCCCGTCGCCGCCGCTGACGGGACCGCGCCGGCGCTCAGGATGGCCCCCACCCAGAGGGTCCAGAGGTTGGGGAGGCTCATCGTGGCGGGCCGTTCAGGGCCAGATCGTGACGAGCAGCGCGCAGAAAGAGCCGAGACTGGTGCGCTTGATGGCGAGGGCCCTGCCCCAGCCCCGCGGGATGCTCACGATGCTCTTGGCGCGGGCGACCTTGGAGCCGCCGTCGGCCGCCGGGATCTCCGCCACCCCATCCAGTACGATCAGGAGGTTCTCGGCCGCGGGCGGCGTCCATTCGACGGCGCCGTTGACGATCATCAGGCTGGCCGAAAACTGCTGCTTCGAGTCGGCCTGCTGGAAGGGCGCGAAGAAGATCGGCTTCCCGGATTGGAAGGCCATCCTCCTCGCCTGCTCCAGCATCTCCCCCAAGAACCAGACGACCGGAGGGGGCCGCAGCGACACACCTTCCCGCGCCTGCTGCGGCAGTTCCCCCAGCATCCACATCTCCGGAGGGTGCGGGAGCCTCCGGAGCTGCTCCATCACCTCCCAGGGGCTCGACCCGAGCTGGGGCGCCCCGCCCTGCCGGGCCGGCTCCGGCTTGCCCCCCGGCACCCGCCGGTTGGGTCCCGGAGGATTCGGAGGAGGGGGGAGCTTCCGAGCCTGCCCCGCACTCGGGAGCTCGACGGGAGACCGGAAAGGATTCGGGAGCGGCCTGGCCTGCCGCGCACGCAGGAGCTCGGCGGACAACGGGACCGGCATCTTGGGCGGCGCCAGGACCCACAAGAAGGTCTTGGGCTGCGGGTCTTCCAACCACTGCTCCCTCGACTCCTCCCCCTTTGGACGATAGGCCAAGTCCAATCTCTTCAGCGTCAGCGTCTCCTTGGCTGGATCCTTCGGCTGGGGAACCGCCGCAAGGGACATGTCCTCAAGGACCAGCCTCAGGTTCTCCGGCGCTTGCGAATACGCCCATTGCTTGACGCCGGGAACGCGGACGCAAAAAAGGACCATGTAGTCTTTCGTCTGCAGGACGACCCGCGTTTTTGTGGCCTGGGCCCACTCGGTGAAAGGGGACGACTCCTGGGAATAGTCCCAGATCTGCGGTGCGGAGGCCGAGACCGCCGCAGGGGCCGCGGGGAAGGCGCTAATCGCCAGCCCAGAAAGCAGGGATAATCCCAGGGACATACAGGCTCAAGGACATTTTACTAAATACTCGGTCCGACGGACGGTCTCACCTGCGAATACTATCGCCGGCGCGGCCTAGGCCCGCCCCAGGCTGGGGGCCGCGACGAGCTGAGCTTCCGGAGCGGCGACCGCTCTTTGGGTCCAGTACCAGTAGACCGCCTGGACGAAGATGTAGGCGATCACGTCCGCCTGCATGGAGTGCAGGACCCCCCGCAATACGAAGTCCACGGCTCCGGTAGCGAGCCCGAACCAGACCTGACCTTTCTTGCCGTCGGGAGAAGTGACCGGGTCGCTGATCACATGGAACGCCCAGATCAAGGTGCTGGGAGCCGTCATGACCGAAGGCCAGAACAACACCGATAAGTCATGGGCATCCGCGAGCCCGCCGAAGCGGCACAGCGCCCAGTAAGGGACCGAGCAGAGAGCGAAACCCAGCAGATAGGAATAGCTCAGGCACCAGCGCCGGTTGACCAGCACGGTCGTGGTGCCCAGGAGCAGGATCAGGGCCTGCAGCCACGGCAGCTCCGCCCAGGTCCCCGTCGAAGCCGCGCTCGGGAACAACATGATGACGGCGAGGATGCCGAGGGCCGAAGGGTTGAAGGCATGCTTCCCCCTCCGATCGGATGGATGCCTCTGGCGGTTGTCGGAGAAGATGGTCATGGCCGTCACTCCGATGAACCCGGCCAACAGATACACCCAGAGATTATGGCCCTCGAGGTTGATGAAGACGCTGTTGGATATCCCGATGCCGACCACGGGCCACAGGGTATAGACTTTCGTCTTCTTGCGGATGAAATGCAGATGCAGGCCATAGTAGAACGCGTTGACGGCGACCAAGGTCAACCACCAGTAGGGAGGGCGCTTCAGGACGAAGAAGGAGAAGGAGATGATGATATAGGTGACTTGGGAGAAGGCATGGACCACCAAGCCCTTCGTGAATCCAGAGACCAGCTTCATAATGTCTCCTTGATGCGGTGGTACTGATTCAAGCGCAGTCCGGACAGCTTCTGGACGGCGCCGCTGGGCCAATGGATCTCCAGCTCCTTGAACTTGTCTCCGGCCGGAATGCCGAAGATCAGCCGCGGCGAGCTCTGCGAAAGGAACCCGTTGGTCGTATAGATCTCCCTCATCTGGCGCAGCTTCTCGGTGGTCAGCCACAGCTTGGCGCCATAGGCCATGCGGTTGCTCTTGACGCCCTCGAGCTTCAGGCCCAGCCATTGATTGGGATTGTCCCGGTGCCCCACATACAGGAGCTCGCTGGCCTCGGCGTTGCCCACCACGAGGTCCTCTTGGCCGTCGTTATCCATATCGAACCAGACCAGGCTTCTGCCGTTGAGCTCATCCGTCAGCCCCACGGTCTTGGCCACGTCGACGAAGCTCCTCCCGCCATTCGAGAGGAAAAGACAATCCCTCTCCCCGGGCGCCACCGATTTCGCCTGGCCGAAAAGCCCGTAGCCGGTCAGGCCGTGCTGCTTAGCCCAAGGCAGGACTTTCTGCGCTTCCGTGTAATAGTACCAGTAGTCGGAATCTTTCTGCCGGCCGTGCCGGCCGTTCACCATCACGATGTCCTGCCAGCCGTCCTTGTCGAAATCCAGGATCTGGGAGCCCCACCCCCAACCGCATTTGGCCACGGCCGAGTCCTGCGCTTCGTCGGCGAAACGGAGAGCCCCCGCCGCACTCCGGTTCTGCCACAGCCGATTGAAGCCGTAAGTGAGCCCCGGCTTGATCACATTCGTCGCGAAGACATCCAGCTTGCCGCTGTTATGGACATCGCCCACGGAAGCGGACATCGAGTTCGAGGAACGGAAATACCCCAGCGCATCCGTCCGGTTCAGGAAGCCCTTGCCCGATTGATTCATGAAAAGCTGATCGAAGCCGAAGTCGTTGGAGGCATAGATGTCCGGGAACCCGTCACCGTCGAAGTCTCCGACGCCGACCGCCTGAGTATGGAAGTGGTTGCTCAGTCCCAAGGCACCCGGCACCACCGCGAATCGCTTTCCATGGTCGTTATGAAGCAGGAAATGCGGTCCCCCGCGGTCGGTATTGCCCACATTATTGAACGCAAAATCATCCCTCTTCCTCTTCTGGCTCGGGGCGCTATAATTGTAGACATAAACATCAAGATAGCCGTCCCGGTCGTAATCCAGCAGAGCGATGCCCCAGCCATCGCCAAGCGGGACATCGGGCACCGCCGAGCTGTCCTCGGTGAACCGCCCGCCATGATTGCGGAAAAAAAGCGGCGGGGCTCCCCTGCGAGTGATGAACAGGTCCGGCCAGCCGTCATTGTCCATATCGACGAAAACGGCCGCCTTGATATCCGGAGAATGCTGCAGAGCCCCCAGGCCGCGCTCCTCCGTCACGTCCGTGAAGCCCCGCCCCTGGTTGTTGCGAAGCAGTTGGAACCAATAGGCATTGGGCGAGGGGGATGGTTGATAAGAACGATAGACCAAGAGGAGGTCCTCGAATCCGTCATGGTCAAAATCCTCCACCGAGACCCATGGCCAGCTATGAGGTTGATTCCTGAACTCCTGGAACTCCTTTCCGAGGAGCTCGCGGCGGTCCGCGAATGAGAATCCCGGGTGCGGCCGCTCCGGAGTCGGCTGGAACCGGGCCGTCTCATACACCGCGTAAGCGTCTCCGCGGAGAGGGATGGCGCCCCTTCGGATGCCGAAAGCGATGAGCACGGCGAAGAGCAAGACCGCCCAGATCCGTTTGTCCCTTAATAGCTTCAATCAAGCACCCCGCATAGTGGCATCAGCAAGTGGATTCTAACAAATCAAACCAAAAGTTAGAGGTCTTCTTTGAACAGGAGCTTCCAGGCCGCCCGGTACGCCACGATCTCCCGCGTCTGCGGAGGCAGTTCGTCCAGGAGCCTCCTCATGCCGGCGACGTGGCCTTTCAGGGTCATCCGGTCCCCTCCCAGATCCAGCCCGGCCAGGAACCGCCAGGGGAAATCAACGATCAGACGGGCCCAATCCTTCTCAAGATGCTTCCGATCCGGAGCCCAAAGACGGCTCGCGAACTCCGGGCTCCCGGGATAGGACACGCGCGGCGCATTTCCCGACAGGTCGAAATAGAGGTTCGGATACTTTTGGATCAGCCGCCGGACATAGGCGGGACCATAGGTCCTGGTCCGCTCTTGTCGCCGCACGCGCCCCACATGGCACCAGATCACCTGCGCGCCCGGATACTTCGCCAGCATCCTCTCCAGGGGCGCCAGCCGCGCGTCCTCCACCTCATAATGGATCTGGAAGGGTATGCCGTGCTCCTGGGAGAAGCCGAAGATGCGCTCCGCCAACGGCCCCTCGATGGGGAACCCGTGGATCTCCGGGGCCGCCGCGGCCACAGAGCTCGATGACACGAAGTCGGCGTATTCATCGTTGCTGGGATAGGAGGCGACCATGAACTCGCCCATCATCGGATACCGGTCCCGCAGGATGTTGGCGAACAGGTCGTCCAGATACTTCTGGGGGTCCTGCGCGGACCAGCGCAGGACCCGCTCCAGATCGGCGTTGGGCACGGGGATGAAATGGTCCGGAACGGCCTCGACCAGCCGGTGCACGCTCGCCGGCCAGACGCGCGCGTACCGCGAGATCTCCTCTCCGAACAATTCCGGGGACATGGCGCTCAAGGTCACCCCGTCGGCATCCATCCGGCGGGCGAAGGCCTGGGGATCGATGGTCAGGTCGTTGTAGGTCGATTCCAAGTCGATGAGGGGCGCTTGCCCGCGCCCACGCGTCGCCTCTATCCGGCCGCGCCACAGGCTCTTGAGGCGCTCCCAAGCGAAGGGCTCTTCGGGGCCGCGCGGCTGGGCGCGCAGGGGAGCCGCTCCGGCCAGCGACCACAGGCAGAGGGCGGCCAACCAGGATACGCCGGGCCGGGCTGCGCGCATTTACAGGTCCTCTCCGAACAAGAATCTCCAGACCGCCTTGTAGGCGACGATCTCCCCGACCTCCGGAGGCAGCTGTCCCAGCAGGCGCCGGCGGGCCGCGGCGGCCTGGTCGAAATACAGCCAGGTGTCCGGGGAGAGACCCAGGCCGGACATGAAGCGCCAGGGATGCCTCAGGATCAGCCGCCTCCAGCCATCATCGAGATTGCCGCTCCTCCGGTCCCAGAGGACGGACGTGAATTCCCGGCTGCCCACATAATAATCGCGCGCGTCGGTCCACGAGAAATCGAAATACAGGTTGGGATATTTTTCGAGCAACCCCTCGACATAGCGGGGCCCATAGTCCCGGCTCCGTTCCTTGTAGCAGACCTGCCCGAGCCTGCGCCAGACCACCTTGGCCCCCGGGTAGCGGGCCAGCATCTTCTCCAGCGGCGGCAGCAAAGGGTCCTCCACCTCATAGAGGATCAGGAAAGGCAGTCCGTGCTCTTGAGAGAACGAGAACAGCATCTGCCCGAGGGGCCCGTCGATGGGGATCTTCTCGTCGCTCTGCGCGCGCGCCGGCCCCGCAAACCACAGCCGATTCGGCGGATAGCTCCGGAAGCGGAATTCGCCCAGGAAGGGGTACCCGTCTCGCAGGGCCGCGTCGAGCAAGCGCTTGAGGGCTCCCGCGCCATCCAAGTCGGCCGCCGGAATGGGCATGAAATAGTCCGGGCCCGAGGCCATCAGCTTGCGCAGCGCCTCGGACCGGTCCGCGTCGGCCGACGCCTCCTCGAACTCCTCTCCCAGCCAGGGAGAGACCGCCATCCACGCGACGCCGGCGCCATCCATCTTCTCCTTCAGCCGTGCCGCGCCCAAGGACATCCCGCTGAAGGTGGACAGGTCGTCCACCAGAGGCAGCTGCCCCTTCCCGACCTGGATGATCCTCTGGCGCCAGCCCGCCTTCAAAGCGGGCCAGTCCCAGGGCTGGGGCTGGGCCGTATCGGTCGATGCCGCCGCGCAGAGCCCGGCCAGCAAGAGGGGCAGCTCCAGCATGATCACGCCTCCTATTCTAGAAAAACGCGGACCCCCATGGGGTCTCGAAGTCGCTATAATACCGGGGCGATGGCCCTAGCCCGAACCCTCTCCAAGCGGCAGGTCGCTGGCTTCTGCACGGCGGCCCTGCTGGCCCTCGCCGCCGGGCCGTCCCCGGCCCGGGCCGCCTCCCTGAGCTGCCCCGACTGCAACGTCATCATGATCTCCCTGAGCAACGTCAGCGCCAACAGGATGAGCCTGTACGGCTACCCGAGGCGCACGACGCCGAGGCTCGACCGCTGGGCTCGGCAGGCCGTCGTTTTCGACAACGGCTTCACTCCCGCCTCCTGGACCATGCCCGTCGCGGCCTCGGTGTTCACGTCCCTGCAGCCCTACGCGCACCAGATGCTCTACCGCACCCTGCACAACACCCTCGGGCAAGACCTGCCGACCTTGCCCGAGATCCTGCGCGACCACGGGTACCGGACAGCGGCGTTCACGGGCGGGCTCGACTACTACGCCGGGTTCTCCTTCATGCGCGGTTTCCAGGACCAGGCCGACAACCCGGAGTTCACGGGCTTCGCCACGACTCTGCCCCAAGCCAAGGCCTGGCTCGCGAAGAACTCCGCGCGGAGATTCTTCCTCTTTATCCACGGCTACGACTCCCATTGCCCCTTCATCCCGTCCCAGCGCTACCGCGGGCGCTTCAGCGACCCCAAGGAGACGAGCGGCCTCACCGACGAGCAGCACTGCGTACGCGGGCTCGAGACCGATGCCAGCACCGCCGCCATCAAGGTCATGCGCTTCGAAGCCTGCAGCAGCTTCGAGCTCCAGTGCGAGTACGGGACACCCGCCGTCCTGACGCCGAAGGACCTGCGCTTCCTCAGCGACATCTACGACGAGAAGCTCGTCGAGATGGACGCTTTGGTGGGCGATTTTCTCGACGAGCTGGACCGCGGACTCCTCAAGAAGACGATCATCGTCATCTACGCCGACCATGGCGAGATGTTCGCCAAGCACGGACGCTTCGGACGCGCGGGGAACATGCGCGGCACGCCCTACGACGACGTCCTGCGCGTGCCGCTGCTCATGCGCCTGCCGGGCGGCCCGGCGCGGAGAGCCGCCGGCCTCGCGCAGCTCATCGACATCATGCCGACTTTGTTGCCGTCCCTCGGTCTGCCGCCGCCGCCCGGGATGCAGGGCGTGGACCTCGCGCCCATGATCGCGACCGGCACGGCGCTCAACCCTTACGTTTATTCGGGGGCCAACTACAACATCTGCGCCCCGAGCTTCCCCGCTCCGCACCCGTTCCCGTTCTGCACCCAGTCCGAATCGATCCGCGACACGCGCTGGAAGCTGATCCGCGAGTTGTTCTTCGACGGCTCGACGCCGCTGATCACCCCCGAGCGCAAGCCCGTCAAGATCGTCCGCGAGCTCTACGACATCCGCGCGGATCCCGAAGAGCTCAACGACCTCGTCAGCGTCTCCACCGCCGTGGCGCAGGACCTCGAGGCCAAGCTCGCGGCCTGGAAGCGGCAGGCCGAGGCTTATCGCCCCGGCGCGCCCGCCACCACGAAGATCCCGGAGAGGATGCAGGAAAGAGCCCGCGCGCGCGGCTACTGGTAGAGGGTCACTGCGGCCCGAAGAACTCCACCAGGCGCGCCTGGAGGGCGTTGGCCACCTTGGGCTCCTGGGCCGAGACGTCGCGGGTCTCCGCAGGATCGCTGGAGAGCCGGAACAATCGCGTCGCGGAGGGCCGGTAGCGATCATAGACGATCTTCCAGCCGTCCGCCGTGCGCAGGCTGCGCAGCGACACCTGCAGCAGGAAATCGGTCTCGCAGAGGGCGTTGAGATGGAGCTCGCTGCCGCTCAGCATGGGCCGGAGGCTGACGCCGCGCATCTGCCGGGCCAGGCGCCGGTCGGGCGCTATGCCGAGGACGTCGAGGAGCGTGGGCAGGACATCCACGGTCCGCACCTGGAGCGGCACGGAGCCCGGCGCCTGGCCCGGCACGCGCAGAAGCAGCGGCACCCGGATGACCTCGTCGTAGAGGGTCATGCCGTGGTCGATGCCGCCGTGCTCGAAGAGCTCCTCGCCGTGGTCGGCCGCGATCAGGACGACGGTGCGGCTGCTGATGTCGGGCTGGTCCAGGCGCTCGAGCAGGGGCCGCAGATGCTCGTCCATCGCGCGCAGCGCCTGCGCGTAGGAGGACCGGATCAGCGCGCGCTCCTCGGCGTTGACGCGCAGCGGCCGGCCCGCCATCTGGTCCTCGCGCAGCCGGCGGAAGCGCGCCGCGAAAGCGGCCGGGAAGTGCGCGTCGCGCAGAGAGTGGGCGTCGTAGCCGTGCACGAACAGGAAGAACTTCTCGCCCGGACGGACGTCGGAGAGCCAGCGCAGCGCCTCAGGGACGCTGCGGTCGAAGCCGCCGAAGGTGGCGGAGTCGTCGTACACCTCGAATCCCGCGGAGAACCCGAAGCTGCCCGTCAGCGCCGCTCCGCCCGTGAAGCCCCCCGCGCGCCAGCCGCGGTCCCGAAGGACCTCCCCGAGCGTGCGCGTGCCGGGGCTCAGCGTGGACAGGCGCGCCGGCACCATGGGCTCCGCGTTGAAGTCCGAGTACTTGTTGGTCAGGTGGTGGTTGAACGGGTAGACGCCCGTGAAGATCGACATGAACGACGGCAGGCTCCACGGCGCGGCGCTGATGGCCTGCGTGAAGGCGACGGACGAGGACGCGAAGCGGTTCAGTGATGGGATGACGTCCTCGGCGGCTCCCATGGCCTGGAAAGAGTCCGCGCGGACGTCGTCGATGCCGATGAGGACGACGTTGCAGCCGGGGCACAGCGGCGGGCGGCCCGTCTCGGCGAAGGCCGTCCCGAGGCCCGCGGCCAGCAGGAGCCCGAGCGCCAGAGCGCTCCGCGGATTCTTCGCGGCGCTCACGGCTTGAAGGGGACGATGGGATGGGCCTTCAAGTTCTCCATCCCCTTGGCGACGAAGCTGTTGTCGATGGCATCGCGCAGGTCCGTCTTGCTCTTGATGAAGCCGTACTTGAGCAGCAGGTCCTGCATCGCCTCCAGCAACTCGGGGCGGACGCTCGGAGGCAGCGCGTACTGCGGGATCATCATGCCCTTGAACTCGGACTTCATCATCACGCCCTTATCCCAGGAGCGGTCGGCCTTCCGCTCCGGGATCGTCTTCTCGTAGGCGATGCGCCGGATGTAGGCGTCGACGACCTTCTGGACCGAGTCGGGATGCTGCACGACGAAATCCTTGCGGAAGACGAGGACGGCCTGGGACATCTCGGGGTTGAGCCAGTTCAAGGCGCGGTAGGAACGGAGGAGTCCGGCGGCCTCGAGTCCCGCCACCGTCATCAGGTGGTAGTAGCCGCCGTCGACCTCCTTGTTCTTGAGCTGCACGGCGATCTTGTCGTCCGGCACCTGGGGGATGACCTTGATGGTCTTGTCGCCTTCGTGGCCGATCGAGCGCAGGAACTCCATGAGGAAGATGTAGTCGCCGGGCCCGGCGCGGCGCGTCACCAGGACCTTGCCGCTGAAATCGGCCGTGGACTTGATGACCAAGTCGCTGCGCATGCCGATGGCATGGCCCGGGCGCTCGATCGTGTCGAAGCCCAGCAGGGCCACCGCGACGATCGGCTTGCCCTCGTTGACGCACTGGATGAACGAGCTCTCGCCGATCGTGCCCGCCTCGACGTCGCCCTTCATCATCGCGTCGACGATCTCGGTGCCGCGCATCTTCGAGAACTCCTCGTCGCTGAGCTTCTTCTTGAGCTTGAGCGTCTCGTCGTGGGTCTTGGGGACCTTGTAGAGGGACTGGTCGTTGAGGCTGGCCGTGTAGAGGTCCACGAGGATGCCCTCTTGGTCGAAGTAGCCGAAGACGGAGGTCCTGTAGATGACGTTGGTGCGCCCGCCGTGGAAATAGCCGATGCGCACCGGCGTCAGCGCCTGGGCCGACTGCCCGACCAGGAGCAGGGCGGCGACGAGAGGGAAGCGAGGCATGGGCTCTGGAACCAGTATACAAATTCATATAATGCGCTTGGCAGGGCGGCGCCGCGTCGGCGCCCGGCCTGCCCTTCATGCTCAGAGCGGCGACGTGCGCGCTGGCGTTGGTCCTGTTCCTGCCGTCGCTCGGAAGGCCGGCGGCGCCCGACTGGACGCGCCTGGAGGCGGGCTGGGGCGCCAGCGTGCGCAAGGTCCTGGCCTCGGGCCGCCTCCCCATGATCGACGTGCTGTCCACGTTCAACGCGGTGTCCCTGAACCCGCAGGAGCTGCAGCGCCGGATGGACCGGCAGGGCGTGGCGCTGATGGCCCTCATGCCCACGCTGACGACCTTCCCCTGGGGGGACGCGCCCTACGATGATTGGTCCGGCAGCCTGCGCGACCTCGCCGCGGCCGGGCCGTCCCGCTTGATCCCCGTCCCCGCCGCGGGCCTCGATCAGGTGGTGCGGCGCAAGGAGGACGCCTCCCGGTTCCTGGATCGGCTCTTCGCCCAGGTCCTGCAAGAGGGCTATCCCATGCTGGGCGAGTTCCGCTTCCGGGCTTATCCCTCCAACAGCGAATGGATCAACCCGCAGACGCGCTCCGAGGCGGAGGCCGACATCCCCATCGACGGCCCGCTCGGCCAGAAGCTCTTCTCCTTCTCTCAAGCGCACGGCCTCCCCTTCGCGATCCGCTACGAGATCGAGGACGGGCTGCTACCGCCGCTGGAGAAGATGCTCGCCGAACACCCCAAGGCGCGCGTGCTCTGGCGCAGCGTCGGGCGAGTGCGCTACAAGTCCAAGGCGCGCTCCTACGGGCCGGATCTCGTCCGGCGCCTGCTCGCCGAGCACCCGAACCTCTATTTCGACCTGTCCTGGACCGACAGCGACGACTATTACCTGCCCAGCGGGGAGCTGACCTCGGTCCTCTGGGACCGCCGCTTCCAGAGCCTCGATAGCGCCTGGGCCCGGCTCATCGTTGAGCATCCCGGGCGGTTCTTGACGGGCTTGGGCCTCGATCAGGACCAGATCATTCAGTTCGACCGCGAGGCGCAGTCGCGCCGCAAGCTCCTGCTGGAGCTGCCGCCGGAAGCGCGCGCGGCCGTCGCCTACCGGGCGGCCTGGGAATTCATGTTCGGCCGGGAGTTCCGATGAAGCGCGCGGGCGGCCTGATCCTGTGCTGCGCGCTGGCGGCCGCGTCCGGCCCGGCGAACGCGCAGCCTTTCGACTGGCCGAACCTCAAGAAGGCCTGGCGCTCCCGCATCGCGGAGGTCGCCAAGAGCCGCCGCCTGCCGCTGCTCGACATCGAGTCGAACTACAGGGACCTCGCGCTCAACCCGGGGCCGTTCGCGCGCGAGATGGACGCCAACGGCGTCGCTCTCATCGCGCTGTCTCCCGAGCTGGAAGAGCGGGACCGGCTCGATCCTCACGCGGCGTGGCCGCGGAGCCTGCGCTCGCTCATCGCCGCCCGACCCCGCTATTTCATCCCCGTGCCCACCGGGCACCTCAAGTCCGCGCGCGCGTGGGGCTTGGACCCCTTCGCCTTCCTCGACGGCCTGTTCGCGCGGGTGCTGCGCGACGGCTATCCCATGATGGGCGAGTTCAGCGCGGCGGAGTATCTCAGCCCCTGGCTGTTGGGAGCCGCCGCGACGCGCGAGAACCCCGAGGTCGCGGGCTTCCCCATCGACGGCGCCCTGGGCGAGCGGATCTTCGCTTTCTCCCAGGCCCACGACGTCCCCTTTCAGCTGCATCTCGAGGTCGAGGACGACCTGTTGGCGGCGCTGGAGGGGATGCTCGACAAGTACCCCCGGGCGCGCGTCGTCTGGTGCCACGTCGGCCGCGTGCGCTACCCCGCGCGCGCGGCGCGCTACGGCGCGGACTACCTCCGCGCGCTCATGGCGAAGCACCCCAACCTCTATTTCACCCTGGCCGGCTCGGATTTCGACCAGTTCTATCCCCCCACCAACGAGTTCTGCTCCGTGCTCTGGGACCGCAAGACCGGGCACCTCAAGCCCGAATGGAGCCGGCTCATCGCGGAGAATCCCTGGCGCTTCCTCGTCGGGTTCAACCTCAACTCCAGCCGCATGACCACCCTGAGGGCCTGCGCCGCGCAGCAAAGGCGCCTCCTCGGCGAGCTGCCTCCCGAAGTCCGAGAGATCGTCGCCTACAAAGCGGCCTGGAAGCTGCTGTTCCGCGAAGAGCTCTAACGCCCGGCGATGCGCAGAGCGCGCCGGAACTGGGCCCCTTCCAGGAGCCGCTGGAACAGGACCGAAGCCGCCAGCTCGTGGACCCAGGCGCTGGGATGGTGGTCGCTGGGATGCTGCCACAGAGTCGAGGGACGGCGGCCCCTCAGCAGCGGCAGCAAGTCCACGGATGGCAGCCCGCGCGTCCGGCAGAGCTCGGCGGCCCGCTCATGGAGGTCGGCCAGAGGATAATCGGCGTCCAGCCAGTCCAGTTTCGGGAAGATCAGGACCAGCACCGGGATGCGCCGCTGGCTCTGGAGGCGCGCCAGCTCGTCGAGCGCGGTTTCCAGCTGCCCCAGGCCGAGCGGGTTAGCCTCGCTCCAGGCGAGCCGGTACCACGAGACGGTGTTCCGGGATATGGTCCACTTGTTCCGGATGGCGTCCAACCAGCGCAGCAGGTGCAGCGGGGCGGAGAAGCGGGTCGTCCGCATGGGGATGTTGCCGAGGTCGGCTGGCAGCTCCAGGGCGTGCAGGCGCCGCCGGAACTCCCGGAAGAGGGCGAGCTTGCGCTGGTCGAAGGCCCAGCTCCGGTCCCAGGCCGGGAGCGGGCCTCTGAGGTAAAGGCCCACGACCAAAACGTCCGGCTGATAGCGCAAGCCCCAACGCCGCAGGAAGCAGACCTGTTCGTAAGTGGTGTAGGATGCCGCCGCCGTGTTGATCGTCTCGAACCGCGGCCGGCCCCGGAACCGGCTGTTGAGCAAAGACTCCAGGCGCTTGGCGTAGGTCTCGCGGTTCTCGACGCCATCCGCCGCGGTGAACGAATCTCCCAGGACCATGACTCGGACGGTGCCCGCGGGCTTGGCCGCCGCATGCTCGACGTCCCTGAGGCCCGCCGAATTGACGTGGATGGGGACCCATTTGTCCGGGCGGCAGTCCGAGCCCCGGCAGGTGAAGAAGACCTGCCGATAATCGCCCGGGACGAGGACGCGGTCCGGGATCCCGTCGATGCGCCGGAACATGGGCCGCGGCTCCATGCTCACCCGGTGCACATCATCGGGGACCAATCGCAGCGCCCGCAGGACCGCTTCCACAAGACCGAGGCTCAACGCTAGGCTGACCAGGAAGACCGCCGCGTTGGTCGCGATATCCCGCTGTTTCATCCGGGACCATGATAGCATCTCCGGAAGAAGCTGGGCTGGCTCCGTCGGGGCGGAGGCCAAAAACCGTTGTTTTTTATTATACTTTCAACAGACATATGCTCACGGACAGCATGCCGGCGCCAACCCCGAAGGCGCAGGTCCGCCGGGACCTCCTTGGCCTCGGCTGCAAGTCCCTGGGCTTCGCCTTCCTGGTCTGCGCGACATTGGCCCTTTACATCCACTTCTTCCGGGAGCGGGTCCTGATCTCCGAAAGCGCGTTCTGGCAATTCCGGGACGACGTGATCGAGAACAAGATCGACGTAGGCGCGCCGAGCATTCTCATCCTGGGGCACTCCATGGCGCTCACCGCGGTGGATGCCCGCCGGCTCCCTGGCGCGCTCATCCTGGCTTGCCCCAGCGGCACGTTCATCCAGAACTACTATGTGTTGAAGCATTACCTGGAGGGGCATCGTCCTCCCGCGGTCTTGCTCTTGTTCCCGAACATCTCCCACAGCCGGGATGCGGTGGCCTTTTGGAAATACGAGGCCGCCCGGGGGCGGCTGCCTTGGGCGGACTATGTCGAGATATTCCGGACCTGCCGAGCATCGGGTGATTTCCCCATGGAGAAGGGTTCCTTCTGGTCTTTCTTCGGAAACCTGCTCGCCTATCGCCTGAATTACTTCCCGAACTACCTCGACCAGCTGCAGCCGCGCCTCGACACCGGTGAGCGCCTCCGGATCCATCGCTCCATCTACGCCGCCCTGCGGGAGAACCGGGGATACCTCCCGCTGTCCCTCCGGGAGGGGCAGCACCTCCTGATGCTGCGCGGGATGCCGAAAGCCGAGCAGCGCCGGTTCGACCCGCCCGAGAGGTTCACCGCCTCGAAGACCCAGGACGAGTACCTGCGGCGCATACTCGCTTTGGCTGACCGAGAAGGGATACGGTCGGTCCTTCTGGACCTGCCCTTCAAGCCCGGCCTGAAGCGGCGTCTGGAAGAGACCGGCGTCCTCAAGGACTACCTGGCCCATTTCTCCGCTATCGTCGGGACCTCCCGGCTCGGCCGGACCTGGGTCCTGCATCCGGACTACCCGGACTCTTATTTCGCCGATCCCACCCACTTGAACCCGGAAGGCGCCGCGGTCTACACCGCGGAGCTCGCCCGCAGACTGGCCCAGCATGCCCCATAAGCTCCAGCCGCCGCCGACTTTGCTCCGGGTCTTCTCCGAGGCGGACATCCGCCGGGCGCGCCGGGCCGGAGCCCTGATGGGCGTGTCTCTGCGCCTGCCCTGCCCCTGCAATTTCAGCTGCGTCTACTGCTATTCGAACCGGGAGGAGCTGAGCCTCTATCATGGGGAGATCATCTCCTTCCTGGAAACCGCGATAGCCCTCGGGATCAGATCGGTCTCCATCGTCGGGGAAGGCGAACCGCTTCTTTATGAACGCCCTGTCTCCAGGGGCGCCCGCACACGGGCGGGGCTCATGGACCTCGTAGACTTCCTCGACCGCCGGGGGATCCAGTCCATCATCTACACCAACGCATCCCTGATGGACCGCCGGACCGCCGAAGCTTTGTACGACAAGAACACCGTGATCGTGGCGAAGCAGAACTCCTTGGACCCGCGGGTCCAGGAAGGCCTGACCGGGCGAGGCACGCACGCGCTGATCCAGCGCGGCCTGGAGCGCCTGAAGGCCGCCGGTTTCTGCAGGAGCGACAGCCCCTCGCGGCTGTCGCTCCATACCGTGGTCGTCAAGTCGAACCTCAAGGAGATCCCCGGACTCTGGAGGCTTTGGCGCCAAGAGAACATCCTCCCCCAGGTCCAGATCCTCGTGCCGACCTGCCGGCGCGCAGAGGAGCTGCAGGTCTCTCCCGGGCAGATCCGGTTGCTCTTCACCGAGCTGAGCCGGATCGACCGGGAGGAGTTCGGCTTCGGCTGGGAGCCGCGGCCGCCGATCGTCCCCTATGGCTGCGGCACGGTCCACGCCTCCTGCGGCCTGCGCCCGAACGGCGACGTGAGCATCTGCGCCTACACGGACATCATCCTGGGCAACATCCGGAAAGAAAGCCTGCCGCAGATCCTCGCCAAGGACGCGACCCGGCGGCTCAGAGCCATCGGTCGGAACATCAAGGGCTTCTGCCGCGGCTGCCGGCTGCACCGGGAGCTGGGCTGCTACGGCTGCCGCAGCCACGAGGTCGCCTCGTCAGGAGACGTCTTCGCGTCCTACGGCTTCTGTTGGCGTCGGCGCAGATAAGCCTGCGCCACGGCCCCTCTGCTCACTTTTCCGCTGGAGGTCTTCTCTATCCGGTCTAGGAAAATGACCTCTTTGGGGAGCTTGAAGTGGGCCAGCTGGCTCCGGCACAGCTCCAGGAGGTCCGATGCCGCGAGGGGCTCTCCCATCGGGACGACAGCCGCCACCACCGCCTCCCCCAACTCCTCGTCCGGAACTCCGAACACCGCGGCCTCCGCCACGCCGGGATGCCGCAGGAGCGCGGCCTCGATCTCGCCGGGGTAGATGTTCTGCCCGCAGCGGATGATGACTTCCTTGCGGCGGCCGACCACGGTCATGTCCCCGTCGGCGTCCACCTCCACCAGGTCGCCGGTGTGGAGCCAGCCCTCCGCGTCGATGGCCCGCGCCGTGGCCTCGCGGTCGTTGAAGTAGCCCTTCATGACCCCGGGCCCCCGGACCAGCAGCTCGCCCTCGAGGAGCCGGCATTCGGTCCCCGGGATGGCCCGCCCGATGGAAGCGGGCTTGGCCAGGGCCAACTCGTGGGGCAGGACCGTCACGATGGAAGTCGCTTCGGTCAAGCCATAGAGGGAGAAGAACTTCACCGCCGGGAAGGCGCCCAGCCAGGCCCTGCGCAGCTCCGCGGACATGGGCGCGGTGCCGCAGGTCGCGACCCGCAGGGACCGCATAGGGTACGCGGCGCCCGCCCCCCGGGCCAGCATCCCGCCCAGCAGGTAGGGCCCGCCGCCGAACACGGTCAATCCGTGGGTGTCGATGGCGTGGTTGATCACGTCCGGGAGAGCGGGGCGGTCGAGGATGTGCAGGCAGGCCCCCCGGGAGAGGTGCGTGAGCGCGAAGCGCAGCGCGGAGGCGTGGGACAGGGGCAGCCCGCTCAGGGCGCGGTCCTCCGGCCGGACATCGAGGATGCCGGCCGTGGCGTAGATGTTGTAGAGGATGTTGTCATGGCTCAGCACCACCCCTTTGGGGACCCCGGTGACCCCCGAGGTGTAGATCGTGACCGCGGCCGCGGGGTCGCGGGGCTCGTCGACGGGCCGGGTCGCGCCGGCGGCCGCGGCCTCCCGGCGCCAGCCCTCCGACCGGGAGACGAACGTCGCCTCCGCTGTCACGCTCTGGCCGCGGAGCACCCGGGACCCGCGCTCGTCGACCAGCAGACCGGCGATCCGCGAATCTCCCGCGTAGCGCGCGATCTCCCGCGGGTGCAGGGCGCCGTTGAGGAGGACCGCGCAGGAGCGGACCTCGAGGACCGCGAACAGCGCGGTGAAGAACTCGATGGAGTTGGGCAGCAGCACTCCCACCCTGCGGCCCTCGCCCAGGCCGGCGCCGCGCAGCTCCGCCGCGAGGGCCGCGATCCGCGCGCCGAGCTCCTGGTATGTGCAGGTCCGCCCCTGGAAGACGAGCGCGGCGCGGCCGGGATAGCCGGCGGCCAGCCGCGCGATCATGCCGGCCAGGCTCACGCGGAGGCCTCCAGCTCGCCCGCGAAATACAGCCGCATCAGCTCGAGGCGTATGGCGGCGCAGGTCCCGGCGAAGGCCGGCTCATCCAGGACGGAGCGCAGCGGGGAGATGTGGTACTTGGTGCCCGACAGGTCGAGGCCCCGGCAGAAGTCCAGGAAGCGCCTGCCCGCAGCCTCCGGCGGGCCCGGGAGCCGCGCGGCCGGATGGTTCTGGTCGAAAAGGTCTCTGAGGATGCGGTGCATCTCCGCTATATCTCCCCCGCTGAAGCCCTTGTCTATGAGGTAGGGGAAAGACCAGGGTCCCAGGTCGTTGGTCGTGTAGAGGGAATTCCTGGCGGCGAGATAGAAATGGTCGCAGGCATCGAGAGCCGTCTTCCAATCCATGGTGCGATGCCGCCAGCGCAGGCCCGCCCCTTGGAGGCCGTGCCTGGCCGGATCCTCGCTGACCGGAGAGGAGGGATCCCACCTCCAGAGGTAGAGCTTGAAGTAGGGAGGCGCGGTCTCGTTGATGAAGGCGATCGACCTTTCGATGCTCTCCGCGGTCTCTCCCGGGAAGCCGACCACCATGGAGGCGACGTTGACGATGCCGTGCCGGTCCAGGAGCTCCATCCCTCTGCGGATGCCGTCCAATTCCGCATCCTTGTTCATGGCGTCGAGCATCCCCTGGTCCCCGGACTCGACGCCGCTGAGCGCGCCCTTGCATCCGCTCTGCGACATGAGGGCGCACAGGCTGTCGCTGCCGATCCTGTCGCAGCGGAGGTAGGAGTACCAATTGAAATCGAACCGGTTCCGCAACATCATCCGGCAGATGTCCTCCAGCCGCCCCTCGGGCGCGTTGAAGGTCTTGTCGATGAAGAAGATGTTCTTCACTCCGAGCCGCGAGAGCTGCCGCAGCTGCCGCTCCACGACGGGCAGGCTGGCCAGCGCCACGCCGCCCTCCCTGGGGTTGCGGTCGCAGAAGGCGCAGGCGAAGGGACAGCCCCGGGACGTGCGCATATGGACCGTGCGCCCGAGCTCCTCGGGGGAGAAGCGCTCCCAGTCGACCGCGTCATCGTCGACCGGGCGGTCCTCCGGCTCCACGCCCGTGCACCGGAAGCCTCCGGCGGCGGGGAGATAGAGGTTCGGTATGGCGCCGACATCCCCGGAGTCCCGGAGCGCACGCAGGACCCGGGCCAGGGTCTTCTCCCCCCCGTCCTCCAGGACATAGATGTCCCCTCCCAGCAGGCCCAGGATCCGGCTCAAGGTCTCGCCCTCGAACCTCAAGCCGAGATTCACCACGGCCGGGCCCCCGATGACGATGCGGGTCTGCCGGTTATGCCGGCGGATGAACTGGACCACCTCGACGATGGGCAAAGGGTCCGTATAGCACGTGGTGGTGACCGCCACGGCGCGCGGGGCGTCCCGGTCGAGGATGCCGGCGATCCGGTCCAATTCCGCCTCGAAATGGCTGGTCCAGCGGACCTGCAGCCCCTGCCGCGCCAGAGCGCTGGCCAGGAAGACGGGCCCGAGGTTGGGGACCTCGTCCAGGCAGTAGTACGGCGCCGCTACGGCGCCCCCCTGGGCGCGCGCGTAGCTCAAGGCTTCGAGCGGATCCAGAAGATGGCCGTCGAGCCGGATCAACTCGCGGCGATTGTAGCGGCTGAGGCTCGGGCGATTGAAGGACCTCGTGTGGTTCCGGCTGTTCCTTCCGATGATGAGGCAGTCCAGAGGCATCTTCAAGCCGCGGGCCCGGTGCGCGCCAGGATGAAGTCCATCAGCTTGGCTGGGGTTCCCAGCCAATCCTCCGCCAGGTCCTGCCCGCCGATCTTCAGGCCGAACTCTTTTTCGACGTCGATGATGATCCCCATCATGTCGATGGAGTCGATGCCCAACTCATCGAACAGGAGAGACGACGGCGTCAAGGCCGCGTCTTTGGGGCACCTCTTCTCGATGATGCCGCGGAGCCTGGCCCAGCAGGAGTCCCGGTCCATGATTTTTTAGTATATTCAATCGTGGCCGCCCCGACAACCCGCCGCCCACCCCGCCCGGACGATGCCGTTTAATTCCGCCCCCTTCTTCGTCTTCTTCGCCGTCGTCGCCGCGGTCTATTACTGCCTGCGCGGGACGCTCCGCCGGGCCTTCCTCCTCCTGGCGAGCTACGTCTTCTATATGAGCTGGTCGCCGTCCTACGGGCTCCTTCTCCTCGCGACGACCGCGTCCGTCTACCTCGCCGCGCGAGTCATCGCCTGGAGCCGGGTCCGGTCCGCGCGCCTGGCGCTGCTGGTCTGCGGCATGGCCGTGCCTTTCGGGCTTCTGACGTACTTCAAGTACGGCGCGGTCCTGCTCTCCGACGCCAGCATCCTGCTCCCTCTGGGCCTCTCGTTCTATGCCTTCCAATCCGTCTCCTACCTCCTCGACGTCTACGACGGCAGGATCCCGGCCGAGCGTCATTTCGGCCTGCTGGCGCTCTATATCTCCTTTTTCCCGCTCCTCACCGCCGGGCCCATAGAACGAGCGGGCAAGCTCATCCCCCAGCTGGCGGCGGACGCCGAGCTGGACTGCGGGCGCATCGCCAGCGGGCTCAAGCTCATCTTGTGCGGGCTGTTCAAGAAGATCGTGATCGCGGACACGGTCGCCGTCTTCGTCTCCGCCGCATACGGGGATCCGGACCGCTATCGCGGCCTGCCCATCCTCCTGGCGACCATGCTCTCCCGCTATCAGATCTTCTGCGACTTCTCCGGCTACACCGATATCGCCATCGGCTGCGCGCGGATCCTCGGCATAGACCTCTCCCAGAACTTCCGGCGCCCGTTCTTCGCCTCCTCCCCGAGCGATTTCTGGAGGCGGATGCATATCACCTTGGTGGGCTGGTTCCGGGACTATGTCCTCTTCCCGATGAGCCGGCGCTTCAGCAGTCCCTGGCAGATCCGCTGCAACATCGTGCTCGTCTTCTTCTTGGTCGGGCTCTGGCACGGCCCGACAACGGGCTACATCCTCTGGGGACTGCTGCACGGGCTCATCCTGGTGGGCGAGAACCTCACGGTGGGCCCGCGGCGGAGGCTCGCCGCAGCCGTGGGCCTGACGCGCTGGCCCGGATTCCATCGGGCCCTGCAGAGCGTGTTCACGTTCTTCCTGTTGTGCCTGCCGACGGTGCTGGCGAGGTCCGGGTCGTGGGCCGGCTTCCGGCGGATTGGCTCCGGCCTCTGCGCCGGGACTTCCGCGGGCTTCCTCAACGCTCCCGCGTTCCGCGGCTTCTTCTCCGCGCAGCAGGACGTGGTGCAATTCATCGCGGCGCTGGTCATGATTGCGGCCATGGAATGCGTCCATGGCCTTCAAGCCCGGACCCCCATCGAGCCGTGGCTGGCCCGCAAGCCCTGGCCGCTGCGCTGGGCCGTCTATTATCTCCTGGTCCTGGCGCTGATCTTGTTCGGGAATTTCAACGCCAAGACCTTCTACTACTTCCAATTCTGAGGACCGCGCGGAAGCCAGGCGGGGCCCTAAGGGGTTTTTGCTAGCATATCCTCCTGAAGGCATCCATGCGCGGCAGCTATTTCTTTCAGCGCCTCCTCCAGGCGGCGGGGGTCGAATACATCTTCGGCATCCTGGGCCGCGAGGCCCAGGTGCTGCGGTTCCGGGGCCTGCCCCGGCCGAAATGGATCCTCGTCCGCAACGAGTTCACCGCCGGGATCGCGGCGGAGGTGTACGCCAGATTGAGCGGACGGCCGCAGGTGGCCTTCTCGACCTTCGGTCCCGGAGCCACCAATCTGGCCACCGGCGCGGCATCGGCGCTCCTGGACCGCTCTCCTCTGCTGGCGATCTCCGCGCAGGTGGAATCCGGGGCCAGACTGTGGGGCCTGACCCACCAGTGCATCGACCAGGTCTCGATGATGCGCCCTCTGGTCAAGCTCGCGGCGGAGCCTACGGACATACGGGGGCTTCCTCTCCTGCTGAAAAAGGCGCTGGCGGCCTCGCTCTCCGAGCCCCGGGGCCCGGTCTATCTCAGCCTGCCCTTGGACCTTTTCGAGCAGCGCATCTCAGCGGCAGCAGCGCGCAGGGGATCGGCTATGGTGGCGGGAGCGCGCGCCCGGCCCCCGCGACGGATAACTGCCGACTCCTTGCGTCGGGCCGGCCTGGCCGTGGCCAGGAGCCGGCATCCGCTGATCATCGCCGGCAACCGCGTCATCCGGGAGGGCGCGTGCCAAGAGCTCGCGATCCTATCTGAACGCCTGCGCATCCCCGTGCTCCAGACCGTGGCCGCCAAGGGCGCGCTCCCGGAGGGCCACCCCCAGGACCTGGGCCCCTGGAACCGATATCTCGACGGCCTGCTGGGCAAGCCTCTCGCCGCGCCGATCCTGCGCTCGGCGGATCTGCTGCTGCTGGCGGGCTACGACCTCGCCGAGGACCTCGGGCCGGAGGTCTGGCAGGGCGGGGGCCGCAAGCGCATCATCCATCTCGGCGAGCTCGATGGCCGGACGGCCGCCCGTGTGCGGCCGGACCTCATCGTGCGCGGGGACATCCGGAGCATACTGGCGCGGCTCGCCGATTCCACGCGCGATCTGCCGCCGAAGCAGCCATTCCCCCACGCGGCGCGGCTGCGCGCGGCCCGGCGCCGGGCCGCGCGCGGGGATTGGCCCGCCGGCTCGCGGCTGTTTCCCTGCACGCTGGTCCGGGACATCCGCGCCGCGCTGGGCGCGAAAGGCATCCTGGTCTGCGACGTCGGGCTGCACAAGCAGTACGCGGGCCTCTTCAGCGAGACCTATGCGCCCAACACCTTCATCTGCTCCAATGGGCTCGCGACTTTCGGCTTCGCTCTGCCGGGAGCCATCGGCGCCAGCCTGGCCCGTCCGGGCTCCCCCGTCGTGGCGCTCGCCGGAGACGGAGGCTTCCACTCGAACAGCCAGGACCTGGAGACCATGGCGCGCTACGGCCTGCCCGTGGTCGTCGTCGTCCTTTCCGACGCGTCCTACGGCCTGATCAAGCATTATCAGGCCAAAGGCGGCCGGATCGACCCCCGGACCGTGGACTTCCTGCGCGTGGATTTCCCGGCGCTGGCGCGCGCCAACGGCTGCCAAGGCTGGAAGGCGGATTCGGCCGCGCAGTTGCGCCGGCTGCTCGCGCGCGCGCTCGCCGCCCGCAAGCCCGCGCTGATCGAGGTCCCCCTGCGGTATACGCACGACTTCTAGGGAGACCCCAGGAACAGAGACTTCCCATCCCAGGGCGGCTGGATATCCGCGCCGGGGACCCCATAGTCGTCCAGGATCGTAGGCGTGATGTCCTTGCGGTCTCCGGCCCGGATCTTCCTCTTGCTGTTGGTGGCGAGGAAGATCTGGGACGCGTGGTGATGGTCGGACGTGTCCGGGTCGAAGCCGTGATCTGAGACCACCCAGATGGTTGTCTGCTCGTAGAGCCCGCGGGCCCTCAGAGCCTTCACGATGGCGCCCAGTTGCCGGTCGGCTTCCTCTATCCCTCGGCCGTATTCCGGAGAGTTCTCCCCGTGGAGATGCCCCTGCTTGTCGGGGTCCTCGAAATGGAAGAACCCGAAGAACCGGCGTCCCCGCTGTTCCTTCAGGAACGCCTCCGCCGCAGCCTCGACCTTCTCCCCAGGCCCCAGCCCTATCGCAAAGACGTCGACGGCCGCCTTGGTCTTGTGATACGGTTCACCGTCGCGATGGACCCACCGGCGCGGCTTGCCATCCGTTGTCTGGGCGGTGCAGCGCTCCCTATCCCACCAGTACGTGAGCTTTCGGGATCGATAGTCATAGCCGAAGCAATTGCTGCAGATCTCGTGCGGACCCCTGTCCCCGATGTTGTTCTGCTTGCCGCCGAGGAAGGCCGTCGCGATGCCCTCTTTGCCGAAATGGCCCTTCAATCTCTCGAATATGGTGTAGCCTTCCGGGATCGGCCTGTAGGTCTTGTTGTTGGGAGTGCCCAGCCGTCCGGCCCGGTAGCCGGAAAGGATCTCCACCCAGCCGGGCTTGGTGGAGGTGGCCCCGGTCGTCACCTCGATGTCCACCAAGGCGCCCTCCGCAGCCAGGGCCTGCAGATTCGGCAGGCGGCCCTTGGCCAGCAGCTCTTCAAGACGGCTTCTGCTCACGCCGTCCCATCCGATCAAAAGCGCATTCCTGGGACCGGCGCCGGCCGGCGGGGTCTGCGGATGCGCGTAGCCCATCAAGAGCGCAGCCAAAAACGGCGTCAGGATCGCTCGCACCTGCGATATAATAGCTCTTCCAGGCCCCTGGGGGCCTGGGGAAGGACGAGAACTCCTGAACACGACCGGTCGTCGCTGTGCGCGCGCATGCCGGATAGGCCTAGTGCTTGCGGCGGCGCTCACCTGCGGCGCGTCCGGCGCCGAGCCGCAGGCGAGTCCCGCAGCCGCCTGGCGGCGGAGCATCGAGGCGTTGCGCGCCAAAGGCGTCCCGCCTCTCATCGACCTCTCATCCACCTTCACCTCCTTTGACCTGAACCCCGGGCCTCTGGCCGAGCGCTTGCAGGAACTCGGCGTGGCCCTCATGGCAGTGACCTGCGGGGGGCCCAGCCTGGAGCCGTCGTCCATGCCCTGCGCGGGCCTGTCCGCCGCAGCCAGCTTCCCCGTCTTCATGCCCTTGCCGACCGGAGACCTGCCGCACCACCGCCTCTTGCCAGGCGCGTCGGATCCCGACCGCCTCTGGGAGCAGGTCAAAACCGCGGCCCGGCAGGGCGCGCCGCTCTTGGGGCCGATGCATTATCACATGAGACCTTGGGGCCGCCCTGACCGCGAGCCCCTCCAGCCTCAAGCGCCGGATGATGAGCTCGTCCGAAAGGAATTCGATTTCTGCGCTGAGAACCAGGTCGCTTTGCAGCTCATCGGGAATGCGGACGACCGGTTCCTTCCGGCTCTGGAGAGGCTGCTCGCGGAGCATCCCCAGGCCAAAGTCATCTGGTCGCGCGACGGCCAAGAGCCGTTCGACGCACAGGCCGCGCGACGGCTGCTGGGACGCCACCCGAATCTCTATCTGGATCTGGCTTACAGAGCCGTCAGCGGCGGCCACCCGGGGGATCTGTCGGACTTCCTGTTGACGGCCGACGGACGCCTTGATCCCGGCTGGAAGCGGCTCATGGATGAGCAGCCCTGGAGATTCCTCTCGGCCTTGGGTCTTTCCCCGCGGACCTTCCTGCGGTTGCCCGCGGCAGTCGCCCGGCAGCGCAGCATCCTCAGCCAACTCAAACCCGCAACACGCCCGATCGTGGCCTACCAAGCGGCCTGGAGGATACTCTTCGGTGAGACTCTTTGACCTCCTGGTCCCCTTCGCTCTGCTCCTGACGCTCTCCGCCGCGGCCCCGGCCGCGGCCCCGCGGGACTGGGCCGCGCTCAAGCAGGCTTGGCGGCAGCGCCTGGAGACGACGCGCGCCGCCGGCCGGCTTCCCATCATCGACCTGGAGTCCCACTATTTCGAGACCTACATGAACCCGGAGGCACTCTATCGCCTGCTCGACGACGACGGCGTCGTCATCGTGTCCTGGCTGATCGCCGATGAGCCGGCCCGGATCAACGCCCGCGGCTACGGCTGGTGGCTGAAGCACTGGCAGAGGACCCTGCAAGACCTGGAGGAGCGTTTCCCCGGCAAAGTGCTGCCGGTGCCTTCCGTCACCGGAGTCATCTCCTACCCCAAGCTCACGGTCGGTTCACGGCGGGCCCTGGATGACCTGCTGGCCATAGCGGAGGCCGGGAAATACCCCATGCTCGGCGAGCTTTACTTCCGGCGCTATCCGGCCAACGACAACCTGACCATGGGAAACGAACTGGAGTACGACCTGGCCGAGCCTATCGACGGCCCGCTGGGCAGGCGGCTCTTCCAATTCTCACAGCGCACCGGCATCCCGTTCCAGCTCCATTATGAGCCCGAGGACGCTCTGATCCCACCCCTGGAAGCGATGCTCCTGCGCTATCCGCGCGCGCGGGTCATCTGGTGCCATGCGGGGCGGGTGCGCCGCCCGGAGAGGGCGCCTCGTTTCACGGCGCATTGGGTCCAAGAGATGCGCCGTCTTATGGAGGAGCATGCGAACCTCTATTTCGACGTTTCGTCCGCCGGCCCCGACCAGGTCTATCCGCTCGGAGGCCCGCCCATCTCCCTCTGGTGGGACAGTTCGACCGGACGGATGACGAGAGAGGGACAACAGCTGGTCCGGGACTATCCCTGGCGCTTCCTCGCGGCCCTGGACATGGGCCCCCTCCACGCCGAATCCGCGGCCGCGCAGATCCGCGGCTGCATCGCCTGGCTGGACAATCTGCCGTCGCAGACGAGGGCTATCGTCGCCTACAAGGCGGCCTGGAAGCTGCTCTTCGCCGAAGAGCTGCCGTGACGGCGCTCCGGAGCAATGGCCTGGAGATTTCTGGGGCGCAACCGCCATTGGGAAGTATTGTACAATCCTCCTTAGCGCGGACGCAGAGTCCGCATGCCGCCACGGCACCGCCGGGGAAGGGCAGGAGAGAGAACCGATGAAACGATCCATCATCCTCGCATGCGCGATGGCCGGCTTCCTGTGTGCGATAGTCGGCGTCCCGGCGTCACAGGCAGCCGATTCCCAGCCGCAGAAACCCGCCCAGGAGCCCGCCTCCTTGCCGGCCATGAAGAGCGTCCTGGACGCCCCGCTGGAGATGAAGGCGGCCGAATGGACGATCTCCGCTCTCCTGGAACGGATCGCCAAAGAGACCAAGGCCAGCTTCGTGGTCCGCGAAGGGCTGGAGCAGGAGAAGGTGAAGACGGTCGCGGCCAAGGCCCCGGCGAAGGATATCCTGCAGAAGACGCTGGGCAGCAAGAATCTCGCGTTCGGGCCGCTGGGGACGGACAACGTCTTCTTCGTCATGCGCTCCAGCAAAACCGTGCCCAAGGACCCCGGCGCGAACATCTCGGACCCGGCTTTTGACAAGCTCGTCACCGTGGGCTTGAAGAACGCCGCGGTGGAGTCCTACCTGAAGGCCGTGACCCAGCAGGCCGGCGTCAAGCTCGGCGCGAGCGACGAACTCGCGAAAACGCCGATCACCGTCTCTTTGCAGAAGGTGACGGCACGCGAGGCCCTCTACGCCCTGGCCATGATCAAGGGGTGGACCTACAGCAGGAACGCCAAGAGCGGAGTCTACGAGTTCTCCCGGGAGAAATGATCAGCGGATGTAGCCCGAGGCCCTAAGGAGCTCCAGTTCGTCCGGGCTAAGCTTGGTGTCCGCAGCCTGCTCTTCGCCGCGGACGGCCCTGACGGGCGCGGGATACTTCCCGGTCCACCGGACCGGATGGCTGGACAGATACGCCGCGGACACCAGTCCCTCCAGCACCGAGCCGTCCATGTCCCGAGCGACCGGGAGGTCCAGAAGGTAGAGCAAGGTGGGCAGGACATCGAGGACCGAGGCGGAGCGCAGCGTCCGGCCGGGAGCGACGCGGGGTCCGGCCGCGATGAGTATCCCCTCAGCCCCCCCGGCGTCGTTGTGATGACTGTAGACGAACGGGTGCTCCTGGAGCAGACGCTCCCTCTGCTCCGGAGGGTATTTCATGAGGGACTGCTCCCCATGATCGGAGACGATGAAGACGGTGGTCTGGGGCCCCGCCGAGCGCAATAGGCGGCCGACCACTTCGTCGGCATAGCGATAGTACGCCTCGACCGGATCCCCATAGCGCCGCAGGGCGTCGGGGGAGAGTTGGAATCCCTCAGGCTCGTGGTAGCGCCAGAACATGTGCGCGGCCGAGTCCGTGCCGGTGATGGTCAGCGCGGCGAAATCGAAGCAGCCGGTGCTCAGGAAATGCTCCATGCCCCGAGCGTACCGCTCGTCTCCGACATAGACCTGGGTCAAAAGCCGCCAGACATGGTCGTTGGACTGGAACGCCTCCGAATCCGCCGCGGCCTCGCGCAGACGCGGATCGAACGGCAGCCGGCCGATAGGCCCGACCTCCGAGCGGCTCGACGGATCGGAGCCGAGCGTGGCATAGAAGTAGCCGGCGGTGGAGTAGGCCACCTTGAAATCCCGATAGTCGTAGCCGGCATCGGCCGGATAAAGGCACCTGGCCGAGAGCTTGCCGAAGCAGGGGCGGGAGAGCATGACTCCATTGACGGTCTCCGGAGGCCAGGTCGCCAGATAGCCCGAGACGAGCACCCGATAACCCCGGCCGCCGAGGATGTCCCAGAAGGCGGGCGCCGAGCGCTGGTCGCTGGTGAAGCGATGCAGGTCTTGAGGCAGTCCGTTGATGCCCGTCTTCTCGGGACGCTGGCCTGTGGCAAGGCTGGTCCAGACGACTGGAGACCAGGCGTTGCCCGGCAAGGACTGCAGCGGAGAGCGCGCCCCTCGGGCCAGCAGCCCTTTGAGGTTCGGCAGTTCGCCCCGGCGCAGCATGGGATCCGCCACGCTCCAAGTCGCGCCGTCGAGCCCGATGAGCAGGGCCTTGAGCGCGCCGGGGCGGCAAGCGGCCGGCCTTGCGGCTTCGGCGCTCCAAGCCGCGCCTGGAAGCCAGACCGCCGCCCAGAAGGCAAGGAAGGCCCGCGCGTTCATCGCTGGGCCTGTTGGCGGCGGTGGGCTTCGGTCAGAGCGGACGCCTGCCGGAGGAAGAGCCCCTCGAGCCGCGCGGCCTCGACGCGCCGTCCCATCCCTCTGCAGGCCCGCGCGAGCCGATAGAGCACCCAAGGGTCGTCCGGGAAGATCTCCCGCGCCTGCCGCAACTGGGCCAGGGCCTGCGGCCCGCGGCCTTGCTCTCCGAGGAAGTCCGCGTAGAGCAGCCTGGCCTTGCGATAGCGCGGCCATAGCGCGAGGCTCGCCTCGAACTCCCTTTCCGCGCGCGCCCAGTCGCCCTGAGCCTCGTAGGTCAGGGCCAAGGACAGGCGCACGCGCGGCACGGATGGATCCACGGCCTCGGTGGCCCGAAAAAAAGCCAGGTCGCTGGCGAAATCCCGGTTGCGCTGCCAGACGCGGCCCGCCCAGAGCACGAGCAGCGCAGCGAAGGCCGCCCGGCCGGCCGACCGCCAACGCCCCGCGCCGAGCCGGCGGTCCAGCCCGGCGGCGAGCGCCCCTGCGGCCAGGCAGAAGCCCGCCGATGGGACGTACAGATAACGCTCGGCCTGGAGATTCCTCAAGAGCACCAGCCCGCTGACCGGGAGGAGTCCCACCGCGGTCCAGGACAGCCCAAAGGCGGCCAGGGGCAGCCGGCGGCGCAGGGCCCAGGCCGCGGCGAGGAGCAGGAGCCAGGCGGCCCAGGAGGCCAGCAGGGCCGGCTGCCCCCAGGTGTCGAGGACCTGCGGCGCATAGTCTCCCTGCAGCGGCCAGGGCCAGGACAGAAGCCGCAGATACGAGCCGAAGACCCGGGACATGGTCAGGAAGCGCACCCGGCCGTCGTCATAGACCCTCTGCCAGGGCGGGTCCTCGAACTTGGCCTGCGGCCCCGGGGCGGCCGGCGCGGCCTCGGCCAGCGGCTTGGAGAAAGGCAGGTTGACGCGCTGGCGCCAAGCGCTGAAGACGTCCTGATGCCCGGCGGAGACATAGCCGGAGCGCGGCGCTCGGAAGACGAGGTAGAGCGGGACCAAAGCCAGATAACAGGCCAGCAGAGCGGCGCGGCCGGCCAGGGGCCGCCGCGCCGCGGCCGGGGCCGACCGCAGGGGGAAGAGCGCGTCGCTCAGGACCGCCAGGATGGGCAGCGTGACCGCCATCTCCTTGGAAAGCAGCGCCAAGGCGAAGGCGGCCAAGGATGCGGCGAAGACGGCGCGGCGCGGCCAGCCGCCGCGCAGGCGGGCATCGCGGTAGAGGAGCAATGACATCAGCATGAAGGCCAGGGCCAGGAGGTCGCCCCGGAAGCCGATGATGTTCACCGCCTCCGTATGCACGGGGTGGACCGCGAAGAGCAGTCCCGCCATTAGGGCGGCCGCGAGGTCGCCGGCCAGCCACCAGCCCAGGGCCATGACCAGGACGGCCCCGACCGCGTGCCAGAATATGCTCGTCAGCCGATAGACGACCACGCGTCCGCCGCCCAGGCAGGTGTCCGCGAGCACCGAGACCAGCCAGGCGGGCCGGGCGGAGTTGCGGACCGGCAGCACGCCGAAAAAGTTCGCGGGGCTGGCCGCTTTGGAGAGGTTGCGGCAGTCCATCAGAAAGCTCTGCCCGAAAACGAAGTCGTTGTCGTCCCAGACCGGGGGATGACGCAAAGTGCCGCAGTAGAGCAGCATGGCTCCGGCCCAGACAACGAGCAGGAGCCCGACTTTCCCAGGCCGCGGCTTGCTCATCACGTGCAAGGATAGCAGATTGGCGGGACGATTTGCGGACCTGCTCCCAATCGTGTTATCATATCCCTACCGGGCCCGGGAAGATCCGGTGGCCGGATTAGAATTCGCTTGGTATTTGCAGTACTATCGGCGATCTAAAAGTTCTTTGGTGCGATAGCCAAGTGGTCCAAGGCGATGGTCTGCAAAACCATTATTCGCGGGTTCAAATCCCGCTCGCACCTCCAATTTGAGCTCTCCCCGGCGATCCATCAGCGCGCCGCCCCCCGGATGAGATAGGCCCCGAAAGCGAGGAAGACCAGAGCCATCAGCCAGGCCGTCCCACGCCCGATCCTCGCCGCGAAACCCTCCGGTCCCGCGTCCGGCCCCAGCTCGGCATCCCACGTTCTCGGCCGCCGGTCGGAGCGTAGCGACTCGGCCGTCCGCAGAGCCAGCCAGAGCGAGCCGCAGCCGAGGAAGAAGAGCCCGCCCAAAGCCCGCCCTAAGGGCGTCAGCCGTTGGCGCGGCAGGAGGATAGCCAGGGCCGCGGGGGCGCGCCAAAGGCTCCAGAGGAGCCACAGTCCGAATCCCGCGAAGACCGCGCCGCCCAGGCGGTAGAAGATGCTCAGCCGCCGACGCCGGCCCGGCTCCACCGTTCCTTCCCCGGCCATCCAGGCCAAGGCCGCGCCGGCATGCTCCGGCGCGCCCAGGAAGAGGTTGCCGCCCATCCCCAGGAAGACCGCGGCGCAGAAGAGGCACCAAGCCTTGGTCTCGGGGTCCATGCGCTGCGGATATCATACCATGCCCGGATTTGCGATAATGTCGCCATGAGCGCGCACCAGGGATCCAAGCCTTTCATCGTGGGCATCGCCGGGGGCTCGGGCTCGGGCAAGACCACGTTCTCGCGCAAAGTGGTGGACGAATGCCGCAAGGCGGGGATCAGCGGCACTATCTTCTCCCTCGACAACTACTACCGGCCGCTGGAGCGCCTGAGCCTGGCCGAGCGCAAGGCCTACAACTTCGACCATCCCGACGCCATAGACTTCGACCTGGCTTTCCAGCACCTCCAGCGCCTGGCCGCGGGCGAGCGCATCGAGCAGCCGGTCTACGACTTCAAGGCCTACACCCGCAAGAAGCAGACGCTGGCCTGCGACCCGGCCCAGCTCATCGTGGTCGAGGGGCTCTACGCCCTGTATCTCGAGAAGTTCCTCAAGCTCTACCACTACCGCATCTTCGTGGCCACGGGCATCGCCACCGCGGCCCTGCGCCGCATCGCGCGCGACATCTCGGAGCGCGGCCGCGACGTGGAAGGGGCCAAGCACCAGATCCTGACCACGGTGCTGCCCATGTACGAGTCCTACGTCAAGCCCACCAAGCGCAACGCGCACTTCTCCATCGATTGGGTCGGCGAGGAGATCCCGGAGAAGGCCACCGAGGGCCTGGTGCGCATGGTCCGCGACTTCTTCCGCTAAGAGTTCGGGGACACAATACTTAATTCCGGAGATAAGTATTGTGTCCCCGAATTCCGCGAATTCCGATAGGCGCTAGGCCTTGGGCTTCTGGGCCTGGGTGGACCGCAGCTTGGAGTAGCCCCGGTAGAAGAGCGCGGCCAGGAATGTCGCCGCGACGCTGACCCCGATGATGCCGGCCGAGATGGGCAGGAAGTCGAAGAGGAAGCCCAGCAGGTAGGAGAGGACCATGATGGTCCCCAGTTCCACCGCCATCAGGAAGCCCACGGCCTTGCCCGCGGACTCGTTGGGCAGGCGCGACTGGAAATAAGAGGTCATGCTGATGTCGTTGGCCGCCCAGGTCGTGCTCATCACCGCGGTGAGGACCATGATCACGGGCAGGCTCAGGCCGCCGGCCAGGGCCCAGACCGCCAAGGTGCCCAAGGCCATGGCCCGGATCCAGCGGAAGGGGGATGTCTTCTTGCCGCCATCCGAGTTCATCAGCACGCGAAGCAGCAGCAGGGCGCCCAGGAGCTCCCCGAAGTTGGAGGCGCTCACGACCCAGGCGGACTTGGCCGCCACGCCCAGGATCCCCTTGGTGAAGACCGGGACAAGGATCTGCTCGAAGACGCGGTGGACCACCATGGGCCCCAGGAGCATGAAGCCCAGCCAGCGGAACTCGGTGCTGCCCAGGATGATGTGCGCGCCTTCCCGGATCTCCGAGGCCACGCGCTTGACGGCGTTCTTGACCCCGCGGTCCTCCGCGCGCAATTCGCGGCTGACGTCCATGCTGGCGTGGAGCTTGAGCCGCGAGAAAGCCCAGGCCGCCAGGAGGTAGGCCGGCGGCAGCAGGAAGAGCCCGGCGACCACCCCGAGCTTGGCGATGAGCAGGCCGACCAAGAGCGGGGCGATGGTGCCCGACACTTCATAGACCATGTGCGTCTTGGCGTTGAACTTGCTCAGCACGGCCGCGTCGCGGCCGAGGATGCGGGCGGGCAAGGTGTCCCGGGCCGTGAGCACCACGCCCTGGGTGACTCCGGCCAAGGCGTAGAGCGGAAGCACCAGCCAGGGATTGGTCAGGCCCAAGGTCAGCAGGGCGATGATGCCTCCGACCGCGGCGGCCTGCGTGACCAGGGCTCCGGCCAGGACTTTCTGCACCGGCTTGCGGTCGATGAGCCCGCCCGCGAACATGCTGGACAAGGTCATAGACGCGCCCCAGGCCACGGCCATGGTCGCCATCCACACTGCGCTGCCGAACACGGTCAGAGCGATGAGCGGCATGGCGACGTTGAGGGCCTCCATGCCGAACTTGTAGATGCCCGTGCCCAGGAGGGCCTGGCGCGCGGCCTTCTGCTTGGCCGCCTCGGCCGCGGCCGGAACCTGCGGCTTGGCCGCGGCCTGCGCCTGGGCCTTCTGCAGGGTCGCCATGGGGGCGGGGCCGCCCGGGACGATGGCGGCCACCGGTTCCACCGGCAGGCTCGTCTTGACGCCCCCGTCATAAAACCGGTCGAGGACCGGGCTCTGGTTCGGAGTCGTAGCAGATGTCGCGCCGCCGGAGGGCGCGGCGGTCCGGCTGAACTCGGCCGAAACCTGGGAGACCGCCCCCAGGGCCGACTGGACCGCACCCGGGGTCTGCGCAGGGATACCGGCGGGGGCGGCAGGCTCAACGGCGAGGGTCCGCGGCGCGGCCGAAAGGCTCTGCAGCGCGGCCGGAGCTGCCGGAGCGGTGATGACGGAGGGCACCGGCGACAGCGTCGAGCTCAAGCCTCCGGTCAACGAGGCGTGGAGGCCCGACAGGGAGCCGTTGGTCAGGCCGCTGATGGGAGCGCCGGCCGAGATCAGGGGGACGACGGGTGAGGCGGCGCCGCGCGAGACCACGACCTGGGACACGGCGCCGGCCACAGCAGGCTCCCAGCAGGAGATGCAGAGGAGCAACGCCAGCGCCGCGCGCAGCATGTCCAGATTATATGCGCGAGCGCAGAGTCAACACAGGGACAAAGGCCCCAAGGCCGGCCCGGCATCCGGCCCAGGCCTTCCTGGGCCGAAGTCCTCAGTACTTGGGAGGCAGGGGCAAGTCCAAAGACCGCGGCACCCGGCCCGACGGCAGGCCGCTCTGGTGCGGCCGCGAGACCTCCATGTTCCTGACCAGCTCGAAAGCCAGCGGGCCGACCAGCTCCGGCCGCTCGGCGCTGAGGTCCTTGGTCTCCAGGGGATCGGAGCAGAGGTCGTAGAGCTCGAACTTGTCCTTGTAGAGATAATGATGCAGCTTCCAGCACTTGGCGCGGACCACCCGCTCCTCGATGTTGAGGTCCGTGAAGCTGGCCAAGTTCCTCTTGGAGCGCACGAAGGCGTACTCCCGCCAAGGGGTCTCGGGGTCGCGCAGCAGGGGCAGGAGGCTGCGGCCCTGCAGCTCCAGGCGCTCGGTGGGGGCGTCGGCCATCTCCATGATGGTGGGCATGAGGTCTATGCGCTGGACCTGCTGGGGCACCCGGCGCCCGGCCGCCTGCGGGAAGCCCGGATGCTTGATGATGAGGGGGACGTGGATGACCGGCTCGTAGAGGCTCTCCGTGTGGTTGAGCAGCCCCTTCTCGCCCAGCATCTCGCCGTGGTCGGCGGTGATGATGAGCACCGTATTCTTATCCAGCCCGAGCTTCTTGAGCTGCGCCACGAACTCGCCCACCCGCTGGTCGGTCTCGCTCAAGGCGGCGTCGTAATGCGCGATGAGATGCTGGAGGTTGCGCGGGTCGCTCTTGAAGCTCGCGACCTTGCCTTTCATCGCTTCGGGATAGCCGGAGGGCTCGCCGTTGTAGGCGCGGGCGAAAGGCACGCTGATGACATCCGTGTCGTGCACGATGCCCTCGTAGCCCGGGTCGAACTTCTCGGTGTCATGGGCATGGTAGGGCACGTGCATGTCGTCGATCGTCGCGAAGATGAAGAAGGGGGCGGCCTTGCGCGACTTGGAGAGCCAGTTCACCAGCTGGTCGAAGTTGCTCTCGAAAGGCGCCGGGACGCGGCCGGGGGTGGTGGTGGAGAAGTTGTTGACGTAGGTGTCGAAGCCCTTGGTCATGCCCCATTCCGGGCGCAAATACACGCCGCCGCTGAACAGGGCCGTCCGATAACCCTCTTTGTGCAGCTGCACGGCCAAAGTGGTCTCGAACTTGGGCAGGCCGCCCTTGGGCGGCAGGCTGGTGTAGAGCCCGTGGACCTCGGGCACGTGGCCGGTCAGCAGGCTGGCGTAGCTGGGCAGGCACCAGGAGCCTTCGGAAAGCGCGTTCTCGAAGACCACTCCGCCCTTGCCCAAGGCGTCCATGTTGGGCGTGGTCTTGCGGGCATAGCCGTAGGTCCCGAAGTGGTCGGCGCGGGTGGAGCAGAGGTCCAGCATGATGATGTTGGGCCGCTCCTGCGCCATGACCGGGCGCGACGGCAGGACGATGGCCCCCAGGAGAAAGGCCGTTCGTATCATCATGGCGTGATTATAACATTGTCTCTTCCGCTTCGGGCGCGCGGCGCGGCTCAGGCCACGCTCATCCGCGCCACGCGGAAGGTGGGAGCTCCGAGACTGCCGTAGAAGGTCAGGTCGTCGGCCACCCCGTCGATGCCGGCCAGGAGGTCCCGCAGGTTCCCCGCGAGCATGGCCTTCTTGACCGGGGCGCCCAGCCGCCCGTCCGTCACGGACAAGCCCGAGACGCCCACGGAGAACTCTCCCGAGATGGGATCGGCCATGTGCATGCCCATGATCTCGAGCACCAGCAGGCCGTCGCGGGTGTCGTCGATGAGGCGCTCCCGGGAGACCTGTCCAGGATCGAGATAGAAGTTCGAGTGCGTAGGGCCAGGCAGGCCCTTGTAGGAGCCCCGTCCGGCCGAGGCGTTGCCGGGGCGGCGGTCCTTGCCGGCGGTATAGGTGTCGTAGAAGTAGTCCTTGACCACCCCCGCGTCGATCAGCGTCTTGGCCGAGGTGGGGCAGCCCTCGTCGTCGTGCAGGCAGCTGCCCAGCCCGCCGAGGCGGCGCGGGTCGTCGCGGAAGGTGGCCAGCTCCGAGCCGACCTTGCGCCCCAAGGCGCCGGCCAGAAGCGACTTGCCTCTCTGCACCTGGTCCGCGCAAAGAAGGTTGGCGATGAGATCGAGGACGTCGCCGGCCGCCCAGGGGTCGAAGAGCACGGCCCGTTTGGCCCCGGCCAGCTTGCGCCCGCCCAACAGCTGCGCGGCGCGCCTTGCGGCCTGGTCCGCGACGCGGCCGAAGTCGAGGGGGGCGGCCCGGCAGGCGGACTGGTAGGCCGAGCCGACCTGGACCTCCCCAGCCTCGCGCGCCAGGGCCGAGAAGCCGACGCTGGCGGAGCTGCCGCGCTCGTGCGTGAGCACGCCGCGGGTGCTGGCGATGACCACCTCGCCGCGCGACTCGCCGTAGCCGGCGCGCAGCATCACGTCGAGCCGGGGGTCTACAGCCAGGGCCGCGGCGCCGGTCTCGGCCAGGCGCGCGACCGCGCCCTCCAAGGGGGCGGCGAAGAGTCCCTCATCCCAAAGGGAGTCGGCCAGGGCCTGGTCCAGGGCCTGCGGCGCGGGCCGCGGGATATCCTTGCACGGGTCGGGCTCGAGGTGCGCGAGCTGTTCGCGGGCCTTGCGAAAAAGGTCCCTGACGCCCTCGGCGCTGATGCCGCCGGCCGAAGCGAACCCCATGCGCCCGTCTCGGAGCACGCGCAGGCCCGCCCCTTCGCAGGAGCCGTGCTGGACGTTGTCGAGGCGGCCCTCCCGCATCTCGACGCCCCGCTCCTCGCTGCGCGCGAGATAGAGCTCCGCCTCGACGCCGGGGTCCTGCGCCCGGACCCAGTCGAGGAGCTCGCCGGCGAAGGACCGGAAGTCGGTCATGGCTGGGCGCTGAACGACATGTAGAGAAACAGGAAGCCAATGAGCAAGAAGAACACACCCCACTTGCGGCGCTCTAAAGCGATGTGGGAGTCGTTGAGCACGGTCTCGCGCAGGAAGGCGAGCAGGCGCTCTATGATGTCGGGCCGGTAGAGGTAGCCGAGGCCGACCAAAGTGCACAGGAGCCCGATGACGAGCTTGATGAGGGGGTCGGATTCCATGGATCTAGCCGGGAGCCTCTTCGGTCTTGGGCGGGGCGTTGAAGCGGTTCATGGCGGCGTCGAGGCCGGACTCGGAGGCGACGCGCACGGCCGCGACCGCATCGTCGAGCACGGTGGCGAGGAGCTTTTCCTCCTCCGAGCTGAAGCGGGAGAGGACGTAGTCGGCGGAATCCATGCCGGGGGGCTGGGGGCCGACGCCGATGCGCAGTCGGGGGACGTCCTTGGTGCCCAGGTGCTGGAGGGTGGATTCCATGCCTTTCTGCCCGCCGCCCGAGCCTTTGATGCGCAGGCGCAGGCGGCCGAGGGGCAGGGCGACGTCGTCGAAGCAGACGAGGATCTGGCCGGGGGGGATCTTGCGCCAGCGGGAGAGGGCGCCTATGAAGGAGCCGGAGTCGTTCATGTAGGTCATGGGCTTGGCGAGCCAAAGGTCGCCTTGTCGGCAGACGTGGCCGAGGCCTTCGAAGTCCCGCCAGGGGGCGTCACCAGCGAGCTGGTCGACGAGGCGGAAGCCGACGTTGTGGCGGGTGCGGGTGAAGCGGGCGCCGGGGTTGCCGAGACCGACGACGAGACGGAGGAATCCGATTGCCGCCTCGGGCTCAATCATGGTCAGTGGATTCTACAATATCTAATCGGGGGTTACCCCGCTCGCCACCCCCATGAAAAGGGACCGGGCAAGCCGCGTCGCGCAGACCGCGTCTTGCCCGGTACAGCCCGGACCAGGACTACTTCTTGGCCGGCGCAGCAGCCTTGGCCGGGGCCGCAGCGGGAGCCGCGGCGGCCGGGGCCTTGCCCTTCTCGCCCTTGGCCGGAGCCTTGCCCTTCTCTCCCGCCGCAGCGGCAGGAGCCGTCTCCTTGATAAGCTTGCCGTCTTCGTCCTTCTTGCCCTTGGTAGAAGCCAATTCCGGCTCGGCCCCGGCAACCTCGCCCTCGACCGGAGCGGCGACCGCCGCCACCTCTTCCACCACCACCTTGATCGTGGTCACGGACACCACGCGGTGCTCCGGCAGCTCGGTGATCTCGACGCCGGCCGGGATGACCAGCTCCTTGACCTCCACGTGCATGCCGATCTCCAGGTGGGAGATGTCCACGTTGATGAACAGCGGGATGTCCTTGGGCAGGGCCTTGATGGACAGCTCGCGCAGCTCGGGCTGCACGACGCCGCCCGAGGTCTTCACGCCGGGCGCCTCGCCGACCACGCGCAGCGGCACCTTGGCCTCGATCTTCTGCGTCATCGAGATCCTCTGGAAGTCGGCGTGCACCAGCCGGTCGGAGACCGGATTGCGCTGGAGGGCTTTCACGATCACCGTCTCCACCCCCTTGCCCAGCTCCAGGTGCAGGATGGCGTTGGCCCCGCCGCGTTTGCGCGCGGCCTGGAGCTCCTTCTCCGAGAGCGACACATGCACCGGGGGCTTCTCGCCGCCGTAGATGACGCCCGGCAGGCGCAGCTCGTTGCGCAGAGCCGAGAGCTCCTTCTTGCTGCCCTTGCCGTCCCTGACCACCACCGACAGTTTTATCTCTTCCATGATCTCCTCGCTATGTTGTCAAACAAAAAGTTCGCTGATCGACAGTCCGCGGTTGTTACGCAGGATGGCCTCGCCCAAGAGCGGCGCGACCGACAGGATCCGGATCTTCTCCCCCTCCAGGTGATGGATGGGTATGGAATCGGTCAGGACCATCTCCTCGAACGCGGAACGATCGATGAGGTCCGAGGCCGCCCCGGAAAGGACTCCGTGCACCACCGCCGCGTAGATCTTCTGGGCCCCGCACTCGCGCAGCTTCTCGGCCACCTTGACCAAGGTCCCGCCGGTATCCACCATGTCGTCGAGCACCAGGCAGTTGTGGTCCTTGACCTCGCCGATGACGTGGTAGACCGAGGCCTCGTTGGGGTGAGGCCGGCGCTTGTCCACGATGGCCAGCCTGGCCTCCAGGCGCTTGGCCATGGCCCGCGCCCGCTCGACTCCGCCCACGTCGGGCGAGACCACGACCAGGTTCTTGAGCCCCTTCTTGCGGAAATAGTCCAGGATCACGGGCGCGGCGATGAGGTGGTCCACCGGGATGTCGAAGAAGCCCTGGATCTGCGCCGCGTGCAGGTCCATGGTGATGACCCGGTTGGCCCCAGCCGTGGTGATGAGGTTGGCCACCAGCTTGGCCGAGATGGGCACACGGGGGGCGCTCTTGCGGTCGGCCCGGGCATAGCCGAAATAGGGGATGACCGCGGTGATGCGGCCGGCCGACGCCCGGCGCATCGCGTCGATCATGATCAGGAGCTCCATCAGGTGCTCGCTGACCGGCCGGCAGGTGGGCTGCACCACATAACAGTCCGCGCCGCGCACGTTCTCGTCGATCTGGACGTTGATCTCCGCGTCGGCGAAGCGTCCCACGCGGGCCTTGCCGAGCTCAAGGCCGAGGTAAGCGCAGATGTCCTTGGCCAGGCGCGGGTTGGCGTTGCCCGAGAAGACCTTCAGGCGGCGGGTGCCTCCGGCGCCCTCCGCGTGAGAGTCGGGCTCGGCGAGTTTCGGGGTCATCGGCATCTCCGGCGTCATGATCCTCATGTCTTGTTGACCTGGCGGGCCCGGGCGATGGCCAGGATCCCGTCAGGGACGTCCTCCGTTATGGTGGAGCCGGCCCCGATCTTGGCGCCCCGCCCCACCTTGACCGGGGCCACCAGGTTGACGTTGGAGCCGATGAAAGCCTTGGCCCCGATCACGGTCCTGTGCTTGGTCTTGCCGTCGTAGTTGCAGGTGATGGTCCCGGCCCCCACGTTGACGTCCTCCATGATGTCGGCGTCGCCGATGTAGCTCAGGTGCGGGACCTTGGAGCCGAAGCCCACGTGCGAGTTCTTGATCTCGGAGAAATTCCCGACCTTGGCCCGCGGCCCGAGGACCGAGTCCGGCCGGATGTTGGAGAACGGGCCGATCGTGCATTTTTCGAGGACCCGGCACCCCACCAGGTGCGAGAGGCGGACCTCGCACTCGTTGCCGATCTGGGCGTCCTGCAGGTAGCAGAAGGGCCCGATGCGGCACTGCTTGCCGATCTTGGTCTTGCCGCGCAGGATGGTGAAAGGCTCTACCACCGTGTCCTGGCCGACCTCCACGTCCGCGTCGATGTGGGTGGAGGCCGGATCGCAGACCGTCACCCCGGAAAGCATGAGGCGGTCGAGCATGCGCCGGTTGATGACCCGCTCGGAGGCCGCGAGCTGGACCCGGGAGTTGACGCCCAGGATCTCCTCGGGATTGCCGCTGAGATAGGCGTTGATCTTGCCGCCCTTGGAGCGCACCAGCTCCATGATATCGGTGAGGAACTGCTCCCGTTTGGGGCCCTTGGGCCCCAGCTCCTTGAGGCCCTGGGTCAGAGGCTCCACCTCGAAGCAGTAGGCCCCGGAGTTGACCTCGTTGATGCCCAATTCCTTGGGCGTGGCCACCGCGTCCTCCACGATGCGCAGGACCTCGCCCATGGGACTGCGCACGATGCGGCCGTAGCCCTTGGGATTGGACAGCTTGGCCGTCAGGAGCGTAGCCTGCCCCTTCTGCTCCTCGTGGCTCGTGGTCAGGCCGTAGATGCTCTCGTAGGTCAACAGCGGCGTGTCGCCGCAAAGCACGACCGCGGTCTTGAACTTTCTGAGGAACGGGACCGATTCCAGCACCGCGTTGCCCGAGCCCAGCATCTCCTTCTGGGTGATGAAGACGATGGGGCGGGAGATGGCGCTGTCCTTGACCAGCTCGGCTACGGCCGCCTTCACCTTGTCGGCCTCATGGCCGACCACGATGCCGATGGCCGCGGGCTTGAGCGCGTTGGCCAGACGCAGGATGTAGAAGATCATGGGCTTGCCGCCCACGCCGTGCAGGACCTTGGGCAGCGACGACTCCATGCGCGTCCCTTGGCCCGCGGCCAGGATCAGCACGCCCAGAGACTTGCCGCCCTTCCGTTGTCCATTCACTATGGGACTCTTCATGGTCATAATCATTCGCGGTCTCTTGAACCCAGATTGTCGCAGACGCCGTAAATCTCCCAGGCCTGGACTCGAACCAGGAATAGCGGATTCAAAGTCCGCTGTGTTACCATTACACCACCTGGGATACGGAAAATCGGGGTCACGGCTCTTCGTGGGACGCGGCTTTGACGGGCTGCGCGCTGGGAGCTCTCTTGAGCTCCTCCCGGTAGGAGGCCATGACCCGATCCTCGAGCCGCTTGCGGAAATCCATGTTGATGGGATGGGCGACGTCCTTGTAGGTGCCGTCGGGCATCTTGCGCGAAGGCATGCAGAGGATGAGGCCCTTGGTGCCCTCGATGATCTTCATGCTGCGCACCACGAAGCAGTTGTCGAAGGTGACCGTGGCGAAGGCCTTCAACTTGTCTTCGTTGCGTAGATGGACGCGGATTTCCGTTATTTCCAATGTTGTCAACCGGCGCAGCTGGTCAGGAAACCCTTCCAGGGATAGCCCCGCAACCGCTCCAGGGCAGCCTCCCCTTCCGAATGCGAAGCGACGAACCCGAAGACCGACGAACCCGAACCCGACATGCGCGCCCCTCTGACTCCCAGTTGCAGAAGCACCCGCCGGGCCGCCTCGACCTGCGCCAAGACGGGAAGCTCCGCGCTCTCCAATCTATTGAACATCAGGCCCTCCCATTCCTCGACGGGACGGCCGCGCTGCAGACTGCGTATCAGTCTATCAAGCTGGGAAAGCCGTGTCAACACGACGGACCGGGGCGGTGGCGGCATCGGAAGAGCCTTATAGGCCGCCACCGTGGAGACGTGAAGACCCGGGTAGACGAGGACCATATAGGGGAGGGACTTGGCGATGCGCACAGGCTTGAGCCGGTCCCCGATGCCCTGGCCCAGGCAGAAGGGCGCCGGGTGCAGGAAGAAGGGCACGTCCGCGCCCAGGCCCGCGGCCAAACGGCGGAGGACGGCCTTGCGCCTGGCGTCGAGCCGCAGGTCGAAGATCTTGGCCAAGCCCAGGAGGGTCCCGGCCGCGTCCGAGGAGCCCCCTCCGAGGCCGGCGCCCATGGGGATGCGCTTGGTCAGCCGCAGGCGCGCCCCGCCGTCCACGCGGAAGGCCTTGATGAAGGCCTCGGCCGCCCGGAAGACCAGGTTGTCGGGGCCTGCCGACAAGGAGTCCTCGGAGACGATCTCGAGGGTGACGCCCTTGGGAACGGTCTCCAACTCCAGCACGTCGTAGAGGTTGATCTTGGCGAAGAGCGTGGCGAGGCGGTGATAGCCGTCGGGTCTGCGGCCCGTCACCTCCAGGAAGAGGTTGACCTTGGCCGGGCACTGGACCTTGATCATCTCTTCTGAGTCCCGGGCTCTGGCAGGAATTCGATCTTGGGCTGGTCCAATTTGATGGTCAGGGCATAGCCGAGCCCGGCCACGGATATCGTCCTGGGGACCAGATGGCCGGCGACCTTGGCGAAATCGCCGAAGCCCACCGCCGCCTGCCCGGCGGGCGGCGTCAGCGCCGCCAGGCGCATGCCCTTCGCGTCGAGGTCCAGGCGGCGGTCCGCGGCCTTCAGCCAGCCCCGGCGCCACCAGCGCTTCTCGTAGCGCGCCGGCCTCACAATGAAGAGGTCGCCCGAGAGGTATTCGCGCAAGGCGGCGAAGACCTGATCGACGGCCTGCCGGATGAGGTCGGGGTCCACGCCTTCGACGCGGATGGCGTCCATGGAGAAGCCCTCGGGCCCCAGGCGGACCCGGAACAGCGGGGTGAACAGCGGCCCCAGCAGGTCCAAAGAGAGCTCTTTGGGCCCCCGGAAGGTGAGCATGCCGTCGTAGGCGAAGCGGCGGCCCAGGGCCTCGGCCTCCACCCGGCAGACGGCGCTGAGCTTGACGGCGCGGCCGTGCACGGCCGCGAGGTCCTCGAGGTAGAGCTCTCCGAGGTCCTCGGGCGAGAAGCGCCTCTGCAAAGAAGCCGCTTTGCGGCCGGCGGCGCTGGGGCCTTCGGCCAAAGCCTCGGCGCGCTTCCACGCCAGCCAAGCCGAATCCGGCTCGCCGGCGGCGGATGAGGCGTCTCCCAGATGGTCCCACACCGTGGAGTCCTCAGGGCCGCGCGCCGCGGCCGAGCGGAGCTCGGAGACGGCTTCGGTGGAACGGCCCTGCTTGTGCAGGACCCAGCCCAGCGAATCGAGGTAGGCGGCGTTGGTCGGGGCCAGGCGCACGGCCTCGCGGATGAGCCGCTCGGCTTCAGCCAGCTTGAGGCCGCGGTCGGCCAAGGAATAGCCCAGGTAGTTGAGGGCCGAGGCGTCATCGGGCTGGTCCGCCAGCAGCCGCCGGAACTCCTTCTCCGCCTCAGCCATGCGGTTGAGCTTCTCCAGAATGGTGCCGAGCTGGAAGCGGGCCTCGCGCCAGCCGGGCTTGAGCTCCAGGACTTGGCGCAGGAGCGCGACCGACTTCCCGCTCTCTTTGACGTCGTCGTAGCCCAAGGCCAGGAAGTAGGCGATCTGGTCGTTGCCGGGCCAGCGCCCGTGGGCGGCCTCCAATGTGCGCACCGCGTCGGTCAGCCGGCCTGCCTGCGTGGCGTAGTAGCTCAGGCGCAGGTTGAGGGCCGGGTCCTCGCCGAGCGCCGCGCTGGTCTTCAGGTCGTCCAGCGCGCGAGCCCAGTCCCCCTCCTTCTCCGCGTCGACGGCCAGCCACTGGCACGAGAAGGCATCCGAGGGCTGCAGGCGATGCGCGGCCTCGAAGCGGGAGCGCGCGCCTGCGCTGTCGCCCTTGGCGGCCAAGAGCTCGCCGACATGGTCGATGAGCGGGACATTGGCCGGGTCGAGCTCGAGGATCAGCTGATACTCGGCCAAAGCGGCGTCGGTGGAGGCGGAAGTCTCGTAGGCCTGGGCCAAGGCGTAGTGCAGGGGCAAGGAGTCGGGCTCCAGGGCCAGGCCGGCCTGCAGCTGTCTGATGGAGGCGGGCAGGCGGCCCGCGTCGAACTCCAGCTTGGCGAGCTGGTAATGGGCCTCGCTGGCTTCGTCTGGGTTCTCCGCGATGGTGCGCTCCAGGAGCTTGCGCGCCTGGTCCGGGGACTTCTGCGCCAGGAGGCTGCCCAGCGCGAGGATGGATTCGGAGGAATGCGGGTCGAGCTTCAGGGCGTCCTCGAAAGCGGCCTGGGCCTCGGCCGGGGCGTCCCGAGCCCAGAGCACGCGCCCCATGATGAAATGGGAGGGGGCGGTGCCGGAGCTGATATCGAGCAAGCGCTGGGCCAGGGCCAGGGCTTTGTCCGTGTCTCCCATCTCGAGGGCGAGTTCGGCGGCCTCGCGGCAGATGTAGGCGGAGCGGGGGTCGATGGTGAGGGCGGCCTCGAAGGCCTTGAGCGCGCCGGGGTAGTCGCCCCGATGCTCGAGCAGCGACCCTTGCAGGAATTGCTTCTGGGCCGCCTTATGAACGTCAGCCGTAGGAGCGGCCAGGCCCGGCCGGCCGCAGATCAGGCCGAACAAGACGGCGGCGCAGAATCGTTTCAAGCGAGGATGAGGTCCATTAGGATGGCGTCGGAGCGGTCATTATAGAACTTCGGGCGGCGGCCAACAACTTGGAAGCCGGCCCGGCGGTAGAGGCGCAGAGCGGTCTCGTTGGCGGCGCTGACTTCGAGGGTGATCCTGGCGCAGCCCCAGGCGCGCGCGGTCTGGGCGGCGCAGGCGAGCAAGGCCCGGCCGAGGCCGCGGCCCTGGTCTTGCGGCCGCACCGCGATGTCGACGAGCTGTGCCTCGGGCGGGACTTTGCGCAGCACGAGATAGCCCCGGGCCTCGGCATCAGCGACGACGGCGAAGAGGCCGCGGCCGGAGCCGAGCTCCTCCTCATACTGCGCCCGGCTCCAGCGGGCGGAGAATGGGGTGCTCTGCGCGATGGCGCAGACGGCGTCGAGGTCAGCCGGCTGCGCCGGCCTTGTGCTTGAGTTCATAAGAGGCCGGCTTGAGGTAGAGGGGCTCGAAGCGGGGCCGGCGTTTGCGGCGCAAGAGGCGCTCGGCGCAGGGCAGGAGGTCCTGGGCGCGCACAGCGGTTTGCGCAAGCACCGCGCCGCGGGAAGCCATCTCGGCTTTGGCCTGGGACCATTCCTGGGCGCTGGCCCAGACCGGCGCAGCGGCGGGCCGAGCCCTCCGGAAGAGTTGGTAGAACATCTCGTCGCGCCAGCCGGGCAGGACGGCGCAGACGAGCCGGCCGGGGGTCTTGGCCGCGAGGGCCTCGAACCGCGAGACGGCGAGGGCCGGTATGCCCAGGCGCCGGGCCAGGACCGCGGCGAAGGACATGCCGATGCGGATGCCGGTGAAGCGTCCGGGGCCGCTGGCCGCGACGACGGCGTCGAGGTCCTTCCAGGCCAGACCAGCCTTCTTCAAGAGCCGCTGCGCCTGGGGCAGGAGGGTCTCGTCGTTGGGAGCGGCGAGCTCGCGGGAGAAAGAGAAGAGCCTGCCTTCGGTCTGCAGGGCCAGGCTGAGCTCGGCCCCGGTGGTGTCGATGGCGAAGAGGTTCAATTGAGCCCCAGCCGGCGGATGATCCGGCGCGAACGCGGCCCCTTGCCCACGAAGCGCAGCCGGCGGCCGCGCCTGAGATGCGAGAGGCGGACTTCCAGGCGGTCCTTGGGATAATAGGCTTCGCCGGCCCGGGGCCATTCCACGACGCAGATGCCGCGGGGGTCGGAGGTGAACTCCTCGAGGCCGATGTCGCGGGTCTCCTCCGGGCCGACCCGGTAGAGGTCCACGTGGTAGATGAGCCAGCGGGGGCTGCGGTAGATGCGGGCCAAAGCGAAGGTGGGGCTGGCCACGCGGCTGCGCGAGCCCGCGCCCTGGGCCAGGCCCCTGGTGAAGGTGGTCTTGCCGCTGCCCAGGTCGCCGTCCAGGCAGACCACGTCGAAGCCTTTGAGGAGCCGGCCCAAGCGGCGGCCGAGGCTCAAGGTCTGCTCTTCGCTCCGGCTCGTCACGACCATGCACTCATTATGCCAAATAACGCTATAATGCAGCTCCCGGGAGCTTTGAGCTCCAACGGAATAGGAGGACTCGAATGAAGAAGATGCATCTCGTCGGACTCGCGGCGCTCGCCGCGCTGCTAGCCTCCGCGGTCGCGTTCGCGGAAGACCAGGCCAAGCCCGCCGCCGCCCCGCAGCAGGAGCAGGCCGCCGGCGCGCCCAAGCACGCCAAGGGCAAGAAGATGTGCGCTGAGTGCCAAGCCTTCCACAAGCAGATGAAGGCGGACAGCGAGGCCTTCCAAGCGACCCTCAAGGACATGAAGCCGGCGGAGCGTAAGGCCGCCAAGGCGGAGTTCAAGAAGCAGCAGGCGGCCAAGAAAGAGGAGTACAAGAAGAATCACAAGTGCACCTGCAAAGCCTCTGCCAAAGCCCCCGCCGCGGAACAGAAGGCCGAAGAGCCGAAGAAGTAGCTCGGCCCCATAGCCCCATCACCGCCTGGGCCGGTCGGCCCAGGCGGTGCCCCTCGGCTCGCGCCACACTATGGGGATATGTGGCGCATCGTCTCAGTTGCCGGCCTGCTCTGTCTCCCTGCGCTGGCCTGCGCGGGGCAAGCTCCCAGCTTCGAAGATTCGGTAGCCGAGGCCTCGGCTCAGCTGCACGCGGGATTCCAGGCTGCGCGGCAAGACCAGCCGAGGCCGGCGCCGCCCCCTGCCGAGCGCTGCCGCCCGGAGAACGAGGGCGAGCCCAAGCTCTATGCCTCGGATTTCCACTGGTCCTATAGCCTCCCGGAGATGATCCAGCGCTCCGCCGAGGTCTACGCCTCCGACAAGCGGCTGCCCAGGCGGGCCTATTGGAACGAGCGGGCCCAGCGCTTCGAGTTGCCCCAGGATGCCGGCCGCGGCGGCCCCGTGGTCCTGCCCGAGTCCTACATCCGGAGCGTCGCCCGCCACATCGAGGCGGCCTTCGCGCAGGATTATATAGACGCCGTGTTCTTCCCGGACATGGGGCACTCGCACCTGCTCATACCCGAGGCGCTCTGGGAATCGAAGTACGACCTGTATCCGGCCGAGCGCTTCTCGCAGATGTACACGGACATGTTCTTGGACCCCGGCGTGGAGACCTTCTACCACACGGCCGAGCAGCTCAAGACCCGGGAACCGGACGGCAGCCTCGTCGCGGACCCCCGGACGCAGCGGCGCTACCGCACCCGCAACATAGCAGGGCCGAATTCCCCAGCCGCGGAGCTGCGGGTCCTGCAGAACCCGGACAGCAGCGCCAACACGGTAGGCGAGGTCCCGGGCTTCCATTGGTGGGGCGCGGGGTTCAACATCAGCGCCAACCGGAACGGCTGCTTCTCCTACACGGCGCAGGGCAGGACCTTCTTCTTCGACATGAGCCTCTACGACCTCGAGCCCCCGCCCGGAGCGGGCGGCTCGGACTACTGAGCCCTGCGGTCAGCATCTCCTAGAACCGCGCGAGGACGCCGTGCAACGAAGCGTCCCATCTCGCCTTCAGAACCCACAGGGAGCAGCTCAGCCAATAGATCCATTCGCGCGGCTGGATGGGCTGGGCGTCTCTTAGAAGACGCATCGTCAATCTGATCATGGATTCGCGCTGGTTCTCGAGCGGCCATCCCTTTATAGTACGGATTCGTTAAGACTTTGTTGCAGAGGGCCGGGGCTCGGGGTTTCCACTAGACGATTTTCAGCCCCCCCCCGATGGCTGGAAAGCGCTCCGCGCACAATACTATTGCCGTTGATCGGCATTCTCTCATAAAGGAGGCGGCCATGGAGCAGGATCGGGGGCTCAAGCAGATGGAGAGCGCGCTGTCCTTGGCGGGCGACCACGTGAGCGTGCTGGTCAGCAAGCTGGAATCCCTTCTGGGCCGCGCCAACCGCATCAGCCGCCAGACGGAGAACAGCCCGAAAGCCCAGATCACGGACACCATGTTCGGCTACGACCTGCAGAATTTCCGGCGCGACGTGCGCACCCTGGCCGTCGAGATGGCGGGACTCTCCACCATCCTGGGGACCATCGAACGGTCCGCGCGCGGCTCCGATGCGGACTTGCTCCGAGCTCAGACCGTGCTGCGGCTCGCCGGCCGGCTGCAGAACTACACCAGGACGCTCCAGGAGCATTCCCTGCAGGCGCATCAGTGCATCCGCGCCTGCGAGCACAAGGTCGAAGCCTGGTACCTGGTCCAGGAGGTCGAAGCCCTGTTGTCCACGACCCAACCCCTGGCCGGAATCGCCAACAAGGTCGTCGTGGCGGTGAGCAGCCTCGCCGAGAACGGGAGGACCTCCTGCCCCAGCCCCGCGCCCGCGCCCGCGCCCGCGCCGAAGGCTCGGGCGTCCGTGCCCATGCGGTTCGTGCCCATGCGGCCCTTGGCCTGGACCGCTCCGGAACCTGCCAAAGGCTGAACCCGGGGCGTGGCTCCATTGCTCCACCAGTGCCGTCCCTTTGTAGTATCCTAGCTGGGATGGGACTGAGGAAGCAGAAGGCCCTCATCCTTGCGCTCGTTCTCGGCGGCGCGCTGTACGTCGCGATCGTCGCCGCGGCGGCCAAGCTGCTCGTCAACCTGGGGCTCAAGCTGTACCTAGGCGTGATCAGGGTCCCGTTTTCTTTCGCGCTGCGGCTCGTCTGGGCTGACGGGAAGACCTATATCTTCCTGGCGCTCGCGCTGGCGGCCGCCGCGGGCTACGGCCTGCTCAGACGCCGTCTCGCTGCGGAGATCGGAGGGCCGAGATGGCTGCGCTGGTGCCTGCCCGCGGCCACCGTGCTCGCGGTCATGGCCGGGGCTCCCCGAGCCTGGAGGGGGCCCGGCCATGCCGAGACGAACCGCTACGCCTTCTACACGCCTTTCGGCCTGAGCCGCGGCCCTTACGTCATCCCGAGCGGCAAGCCCGGCATCCCCGACTCGGTCATCCAGACCAATTCGTTCGGGTACCGGGACAAGGAGTGGAGCGCGCGACCGCGGCCCGGGGTCAGGCGAGCGATCGTGGTCGGCGACTCCAACGTGTGGGGCTACGGCATCCCGACCGAGGATGGCATGCTCCATCGCAAGCTCGAGCTAGAGCTCGACGCCCTGGACTCCAGGAAGTGGGAGGTCCTCGACATCGCCAACACCCCCGCGGCGCTCTGGTACTATGTCCATGCGCTCATCGCCGCGGGCCAGGACGTCCATCCCGACCTCTACGTCATGAGCTTCCTGGGGTACTATGACCTGGAGCCATGGGAGGTGCAAAGGGTCAAGTTCGGGCTGCCCCAACGTCTGGTGGACGCCCTGGACGAATGCGGCGTCTCCCGGGACCTCATGCGCATGGGCGTGTCTTTGGGGGGCAGATACAGCCGCCGCCATGCGCTGGACGCCGACACCCTCGCGGACCTGCAGGCCATCTTCTCCCAGCTCGTCGCGTTCATCGATGAGACCAAGGGCCAGCTGGTCATATGGGAAGCCCTGGGCAGAAACCCGTTCTTCGATAAGTACCGCGGCCATCCCCGGGTCACCTTCCTGGGCTGGAGCGACGTGCCGGAACTGCCCGAAGACCTGCGCCGGCTCGCGAGCTCCGACCGCGTGTCTTGGCAATCGGATGAGACCCTGTCCTACCGAGGAGACGGCCACCCGACGCCGAAGGCCAACGGCCTGATCGCCCGGGCCATCGCGCACGGCTTCTTCTCTCGGATGAGAGAACGGAGAAGCCTGACACCGGCTAGGAGAGTTCCTTGAAGGCGGCGGGCAGGTGCGAGAGGACGTCCTGGGCGGTCATGGCATAACCGGTCTTCTCGGCCTCGGCCAGCTCCCCGGCCCGGCCGTGCAGCCAAGCCCCCAGAGCCGCGGCCCAGAAAGCCAGGTCCCCGCGCCCCCGCCCCGAGGCCAGCATCTGCCCCCAGAGCCCGGCGATGAGCCCCGTGAGCACGTCCCCGGTGCCGCCCTTGGCCAGGCCCGGACAGCCCGTCGGATTGACCGCCGTGCGCGAGCCGCTCGAAATCAAGGTCCCGCGCCCCTTCAAAAGCGCCACCCCGTTCCACTCCCGAGCCAACCGCTCCGCGCAAGCCATCCGATCTTCCTTGACGCGCTTGGCGTCCGACCCCAGGCAGCGCGCCATCTCCCCCGGATGCGGCGTGAAGATGCAGGGCAGCTTGCGGCCCTTCATCAGCTGGCGCACCCCCGAAGCTTCCTGGGCGGCCAATATGTTCAAGGCGTCCGCGTCCACCACGGCAGGCAAAGGCAAGGCGCTCAAGGCCAGCAGCACGAACTTGGCCGTGTCCGAGTTCTGGGAAAGCCCCGGCCCGATGGCCAGCACCGAATACTCGGACTCCCGGTGCGCGCCGCGCAAGCGCGAGACCCCCTCCGGCCGCAGACAGCCGGTGGCGTTCTCGGGCAGGCCGATGGTGAGCGCCTCCGGAGCCTGCGCGGCCACGAGGCTCTGGATGCCGGTCGGGACCGCGGCCGTCACCAGGCCCGCGCCCGAGCGCAGGGCCGCCCGCGCCGCCAGGACCGCGGCCCCGGACATGTTGCGCGAGCCGGCCACGAGCAGCACATGACCGAAGACCCCCTTGTGGTCCGCGGGCTCGCGCCGGACCAAGGCCTCGCGCAGCTCGGACTTGGAAAGAGCCTTCATGCCTTATCCTCCTTGAGCGCCACGGCCACGGCATAGTCCTCGCCGTGCGACAAAGAAAGCTTCAGGCCGGCCGCCCGCTTGCCCCTGATGAGCACGCTCGGCTTGCCGCGGCTGTCGCGCTCGACCGAGATGTCCTTCAAGGCGATGCGCTCCTGGCCCAAGGCCTTCCAGACCGCCTCCTTGGCCGCGAAGCGCACGGCGTAGTGCGGCCAAGGGTCCTTATGCTCGCGGCAGTAGGCGATCTCGCCCTTGGTGAACACCCGGGCCAGGAAACCAGGCGTGCGCCGGATCACCCGGCGGATGCGGTGCACCTCGACGATGTCGAGCCCGATCTCCATCTAGGGCGTCCCCAAGTAGCGCAGGCTCCCGGACGGCTCGACGACCGCGAGCATCTTCAGGCAGTGCCCGCCCCGGCCCGATGTGCGGGGGACATCCTTCTCGTTGGACCAGCCCACCGGCTGGGACGGTCGTCCTTCCAGGTATGAGACCCCGGGATCCGGATGGTCCACGCACCAGACCACCGGCTTGCCCGCGAACTCCTGGGGGCTGGCCGCGACCTGCTCATAGGAAAGAGCGAGCTTGTAGGCCAGCGCCTCCTGGGGAGAAAGAGCCTTCACCTCCTCGCGCCGGGAGCGCGCCAAGTCGAAGCGGCCGGCCAGCCAGACAAAAACAGGCTCCCAGGGCAGCAGCGCGATCAGGATGCCCACGAGTACTCCCAGCACGAAGGACCGCGTCCCCACGTGCTGAGGCCGGGAGAAGTGCGACCAGGACGGCAGGTTACTCGACGGTGACACTCTTGGCCAGGTTCCTCGGCTGGTCCACGTCGCAGCCGCGCAGGTCCGCGATGTGATAGGCGAACAGCTGCAGGGGCACGACGTTGACGATCGGCGAGAGCAGCTCCGGCGCCGGCGGCAGCTTGATCTGATAGTCGGCGCCGGGCAGGGGCGGCGCGCCCTCCGTCACCAAGGCGATCACCTGCGCCCCACGGGCCTTGGCCTCCTGGCAGTTGGACGCCATCTTGTCGTAGGTCGCCGCGCGCGTGGCGATGGCCACGATGGAGACC